>NZ_JBMDJI010000023.1:0-79207 GCF_057809115.1 Pseudomonas sp. FG47 | reverse complement strand
CCGGCTTGCCGGCGAACACCGGCATGGCCGGTGCCAGGCACCGCGTCGCCCGGTTAGCCAGCAAGCTGGCTCCTACGCAGGCGCAATGGCGCCATGAGCAGAGCATTGTGGCGCCTGGCCAGCATGTAAGCCGCACCCTTGCCAGTGCTACCCTGCGCAGCTTCTAGCCAAGGATTTCCCAGGTTTCATGGACGACAGCCTGCACGCCGCCCGCATGGGCGACCTGATTCTCCACCCTCCCTTGATGGCCGAGCTGGTCAGTGGCCTGGTCGAGGCGGCTGTCTATGCGGCAGCCGTCGCTGCGGTCGGGGCCGCCATCGGCGGCGCGGTGGTGGCCGTGGTCGGTACCGGTGGTGCCGCCGCTGCGCTCACACCACTGATCGCCGGTGCCATGGTCAGTGCTGCCGCCATGTTGCCGGCCGGTGAAGACAAGAGCATTGGCGATCACATCAGCGACTTCAGCAACTGGGTCGGCAATTCGATGTTCCCGCCCGAGCCCTACGGGTCCATCAGCAGTGGCTCTCACAACACCCGCATCAACGGCATCCTCGCGGCGCGAGCCGCCGGGGTGAGCGGCGGCCCGGTAGCGGAACCGGAGCCCGGCGAAGAACCGTCGATCCTGGAGAACATCGGTGCCTACGCCATGGTCGGCGCCTCGATGGTAATGCCGGTGATTGGCCTGGCACAGGAGATCAACAGCATCTTCAACCCGCCGGTGACCACGCCGGCGGCACCCGGGTCGATTCCCAAGCCCGAGGACAAGGCGGTGTGCAGCAAGCATCCGCCGATGCCCGAGCAGTTTGTCGCCCAGGGCTCGGACAAGGTGTTCATCAATGGTCAACCAGCGGCGCGGGTCGGCGACAAGACCACCTGCGATGGGCCGATCGGCATGACCTATTCGCCCAATGTGCGCATTGGTGGTGGTACCACCACCGTGCGTGACATCCACGACGGCAAGAGCGCGGCGGCGAAGATCATCGGCCTGATCGCCGGGATGCTCATCAGTCGCCGGGGCATGCTCAAGGGCCGTCGCTGCGGGGTGGGCAACCCGGTGGCCCCTGCCATGGGCAGCAAATTCCAGGACGGCCCCGAAGATGTGGATTTCAAACTCGCGGCGCTGGTACCGATCACTTGGGCGCGGCGTTATGACAGCAATGACCGGCGTAGCGATGGCCTGTTTGGCCTGGGCTGGAGCGTGCCCTTCGAGGTGTGCCTGGAGCGTGTCGCGCACCCTGAGGGTGGCGAGTTGTGGATCTATGTCGATGATGAGGGATCCAGGCTGGAGCTGGGCCGCTTGCAGGTCGGCAGTGCCTTCGTCAGCATTCTCGACGGCCTGGCTTTTTTTCATCAGGACAACGGTTTCACCATCGTCGAGGACATCAACAGCGGGTTGTACCAGGTGTTCCACACCGATCCGCTGGACAGCCGGCGCTCGCGCCTGGTCAAGGTCGGTGATCGCAACCTCAATTGCCTGGAGCTGTTCTACGACGAGCAAGGCCGATTGCAGTTTCTTGGCGACAGTTCGTCCCGGACTTTCATCGAACTGCGCTTTGCCGACGGGCAAACGCGTCGGGTAGCCGAGATCCACAGACTGTACTTGCAGGCCGGTCAGGCCTTTGCCGTCGAGCAGCGCGAGTGCCTGGTGCAGTATCGCTACACCGCGGCGGGGCAACTGGAGAGCGTCGCCGATGGTGAGGGGCAACTGTTGCGGCGCTTTATCTATACCGACCAAGGGTTGCTGGCCAGCCATACGCTGCCCATGGGGGCTACGCGGTACTACGAGTGGGCCCGCTTCACGCCACCGCCGGCGCGCCAACCGTGCAGCTTGGATGGCACGCCTTACGCCATGCCGCCGCTGCTGGAGCTGCAGCCAGACCACGAGTGGCGCGTGGTGCGGCACTGGGGCAGCGACGGCGAGGATTATCGCTTCATTTATGACCTGGAGCAGGGCCATACCCAGGTCATCGATGGCCTGGGGCGTGAGGAACACTATCACTGGGGCGCGCTGAACGAGGTCCACACCTACATCGATGCGCTGGGATATTGCTGGCGGCACGACTACGTCGATGGCCTGTTGCGGCGTACCCTCGATCCACAAGGTGGCGAGTGGTCCTATAGCTACGATGCGCTCGGGCGCGTGGTTGCCACTACCGACCCGTTGGGGCGTTGTGAAAGCACCGTCTATACCGAGCATTGGGCTTTACCCACCCGCATCGTCGATGGTGCCGGGCGGGAGCGCCGCTATCGCTACGATCAGCGGGGCAACCTGATTGGTGAAGTCGACCCGCTCGGGCAGCCGACTCGCTACGCCTATGATGATCGAGGTCGGCTCTTGCATAGCATCGACGCCCTGGATAAGCAGCGTTCGTTCAATTGGAACGACTGCGGCCAGCTGACCGCCTCGCGCGACTGCTCAGGCCAACAGACGCATTACCGTTACGACCAGCGTGGGCACCTGAGCGAAGTGCGCAATGCCGAGGGCGGGATCACCCGCTATCGCTTCGACGCCCGTGGTCGCCTGCAGCAGCGCGCGCTGGCCGACGGCAGGGTCGAGCATTACCAGTTCGATGTGGCGGGTCAGTTGGTTCGGCACGTCGACCTGGCCCTGCGCGTGACCCAGTGGCAGTACGACGCGAGCGGTCGGTTGCTGCAACGTACCGATGCGCTGGGGCACACCGTGCGCTTTGGCTGGGATTCCTATGGCCGTATGCAACAGTTGCAGAACGAGAGCGGCGAGCACTATCGCTTCCAGTGGGATGCGTTGGACCGCCTGGTCGACCAGCGCAATCTAGATGGCGGCGGTTTCAGCCTGCAGTACAACGTGCTGGATGTGGTCACCCGGCGCATCGTGCACCCTTGCCGCGAAGTTGAGGCTGCATTGGCTGGGAGCACGGACGAGCCTGAGGCAGCGGCGCAGATTCAGCAGCATGAATATGATGCGGTCGGTCGCCTGCTGTGCCGGCGGACCGACGATGGCGAGACGACCTACCGCTACGATTCCGCTGACAATCTGCTATCGATTCTTTGCACTCAGCGTAATGGGCAGGTCCAGCAGTTGGACTTCACCTACGACGCCATGGGGCGAGTACTCAGCGAAAGCCAAGGGCCGGGGCAATTGGCTTACACCTATGATCCATTGGGAAATTTGCAGACTCTTACACTTGCTGACTCGCGGCGGATCAATTACTTGCGTTATGGCAGCGGCCATCTGCACCAGATCAACCTTGACGGGCGGGTGATCAGCGATTTCGAGCGCGATGGGTTATACGACGAAGTCGTGCGCAGCCAAGGCGCACTGTTGACTCGAACCCGCTACGACAGCACGCGGCGCCTGGTGCGCAAGGCGGTGGAATACCAGGAGGGCGGGTTGACGAGCCTGCCGCTGTTGCAAAAGGACTATGAGTACGATGGCGCCAACAACCTTGTCGGCGAGGTTCTGACCCAGACCCAGCGCCCTGGCAGCGGCACGGGGGTCGAGCTGGAGCACTTGATCGGGCGCTTCCAGGGCGGTGCCGGTGGGCGCGGTAGCTACCAGGGACGTGCCGGCTATGACCATGGGCCCACCGCACGTCTGCATGGCGCGTCACGCCAGTTGCCTGAACAGTCACCGGTGGTCGAGCATTTCAGCTACGACCCGGCCGGTAATCTGCTGGAGGGGTACCAGGTCAATGGACGGGTGCGGCATGACCGGGTCAAGGTCTTCGAGGACCATCGCTACCGTTACGATCGCTTTGGCCGGCTTGTGCAGAAACGCAGTGGCAACCGTTTGGTCCAGCGCTTCGAATACGACGCCGAGCATCGACTGGTGTGCGTCAAGCAGCAGCGTGGAGCACTGTGCGAGCGCATCGAATTCGCCTACGACCCCTTGGGCAGACGGGTCGAAAAACGTGTGTACCGCGATGGGCTTGATACGCCGGTCAGCCAAACTCGGTTCTGCTGGCAGGGTCTTCGCTTGTTGCAGGAAGTGCAGGACGGCAAGCCGAGTCTCTACCTGTATACCGACGCCGCCGACCATGAGCCGCTGGCCAGGGTGGACGGGCCGCCTGGCCATGAGCAGGTTTTCCACTTTCACGTCAATGTGGCCGGGCTTGTGGAGCAGCTTACGGACGAGCACGGCGCGAGCGTCTGGCAGGGCGTTTTTCGGGCGTGGGGCCACAGTTGTGAGGAATGGCATGCGCCGCAGCAGGCCAGCCGACAGAACCTGCGCTTGCAGGGGCAATATCTGGACCGGGAGACGGGCCTGCACTACAACACGTTCAGGTTCTACGACCCGGATATAGGCCGTTTCACCCAGCAGGACCCGATAGGGCTGCAGGGCGGGTTGAATCTTTATGCCTATGCGCCCAATCCGTTGATGTGGGTCGACCCACTGGGGCTGCGCAAGTGCGGCGGCAACTTCAAAACGGCCGATGACGCGGCGCGGGCGGCACTCAACAAGTACAACCCGATGTCCATCTTCAAGAATCGGGAGTACGGCGGGATCATCTTCAAGGGCCGAGACGGCAGCTATGGCTTCACCCGGGGCCGTCAGGGCAGCGGCAGGACGGCGCCCTCATACAAGACATCGGCGCGCGGGATGCCCAAAGGGGCTACGCCGGTGGGGCAGTATCATACCCACGGGGCTTATGCCGATAGCGGCTTCAACCGCACCAACAAGGCTGGGGATGCCTGGGACAGTGACGCGTTTTCGCCGGCCGATATCAGGATTCATAATGCAGCCAGCCAGAACATCCCTGGATTTACCAACTACCTGGGCACGCCCAGTGGCAGTTTCCTGAAAATCTTTGGCCAGGTCAGTGGGCCTGGCGATGCAGTGCCTCTCTGAGGTGGAGAATGCAATGGCAAGTCTGGTCAGACTCGACAAAAAATTCACCCCGTACCTGTTCAAGGCGATCGAGGCGGTTAGCAGGAGTGATTTCGTTACCTCGGGCCGATATGACGTGGAGAACTTCAACCTCAGTTTCGAGGATGTCGTGCATGAGCGCGATGGGGTGCGTCTCTACACCGTCAGCTTTTTTGCCGAAGAGGTCACGGCAGAGAGCTGGATGACGGCGACCGTTGCCGAGGTGGGAGGGCTGCATGTGGATCTGGATGCAGCCACCCGGCAGGTCATTCGTGTATACGGTGATCGATGATTTCAAGGTTCGGGCAATAGCCGCCCAGGCCGGGACGCCCGGTACGACTTGAAGTGACGCGCAGGACAATGATAGTTCGACGCTTGCCGAGTATCTCCGGGCGAGGCGCCCTTGCGGTCTTTGCAATTGTCCTTACCGTGCTCGGGAACCCTCAGGCCGTGAAAACAGGCAAGGCAAAGCCGGCCAGCAAGGTAAAGGGTTTTCAGTTCGATGGATAAAAGTCAGGTCGTCGACAATATTGTCTTGGTCAATGAAGCGCAGCCGGGCGAGCAGGTGGTGTTCAACTTCCATACGTGGTTGGAAGTCATAAAGGCCATTTTGGTCAATTATGCCGGCAAGTCAGAGGCGCAAGCCGAGTCGCTGCTGTTTGCTTCACCGTTGGTGAATAATGCGCTGGGCGGTTACATGGCCGCTGTGGTGCGTGCCCACGAGCTGGAATACCACTGGGCCATGGAGTTGGTGCATGGCGAGCACTATTGGCAACGAGGTGTCAGCGCCGAAGAACCCGACGGTTACTTCGAATGGGGCGAACAGTACAGAAAGGATCATGGCCTGGCCGAGGAAAGCTTTACGTTTGCCGAATAAGCGTCGCAGGGCAAAAACTCAAGTCGGGCATTGAGCCTGAAAAGCGGGAAGGGGGGATCCTTTGCGCTTTTCAGGCACTGCTATCGGGCATCCCTCAACGCTTGCCGAGAATCTTCCCGAGCATCTCCGGCCGCGGCGCCCCTTGCTGGCTCTGCAACTGCCCTTGTTCATCCTGATAGAAGATCGCCGGTGTCGCCGCCAACCCCAGCTCCTCCATCAGCGCCATGTTCGCCTCGAGCTTTTTCTGCACTGCCTCCGGCACCTTGTCCAGCGCCTTGAGGGTGCTGGCCTTGCCGGCTTTCTCATGCGCTTGCAGGGCCTGGGCCGGGTCCTTGGCGGCGAGCAGCGCGGCGGACTTGCCCGGGCTGTCCTCGCGGATGATACCCACCATGATGTGGCGCAACTGCACCTTGCCCGACTCGACCCAAGGCCGTGCCTGCTGCCAGAACATGTTGCAGTAAGGGCAATTGGGGTCGCTGAACAGGTAGACGACGCGCGGCGCGTCAGCCTTGCCGTCGGCGATCCAGGCGGTGTTTTCCATCTTCGCCCACACGGCCTTGCTCATCGGTGCGTACACCAGTTTTTCCAGGGGCTCGGCGCTCAGGTCCTTGCCTTGTTCATCGAACAGGCTGCCCACCAGCACGTGCTTGCCATCGGGCGTGAGGTACAGGGCGATGCCGTTGTTGTGGTATTCGGCGGCATAGCCGCGCAGGCCATCGGGGGCATCGAAGCTGCCTTTGATCACGGCGCCCTTGGCCTGCAGTTGCTGGATCGCCTTGGGCAGTTGCTCGGCCTGGAGGGCCGGGCTGGCGAGGAGGGCGAGGGTCAGGGGCAGCAGCGCATTCAATCGCATGTCAGTTTCCTTGTGTGGCGGGCGCGTCGGCGCGTTCGAAGGGTTC
Source organism: Pseudomonas sp. FG47 (assembly GCF_057809115.1). Taxonomy (NCBI): domain Bacteria; kingdom Pseudomonadati; phylum Pseudomonadota; class Gammaproteobacteria; order Pseudomonadales; family Pseudomonadaceae; genus Pseudomonas; species Pseudomonas sp. FG47. Next base: position 72,588 of record NZ_JBMDJI010000023.1, on the reverse strand, counting down.
CAGGGCATGGCGCAGGCTGGCCCGCGACAGCTCGCCCAGGTGGCTGCCGACCAGCCGTCCTTCGGCGTTGTAGAACAGGGTGGTGGGCAGGGCCATGGAGCCGACCTTGCGGGCCAGTTCGCCGGTGCCGTCGAATAGCACGTTGGACAGGGTCAGGCCGGTGGTGGCCATGAAGGTGCTGACGTTCTCCGGGGTTTCGCCCTGGTTGACGAACAGGAAGGTCACGTGAGGATAGTCGTCCTCGGCTTGTTGCAGTACCGGCATTTCGCGGCGGCACGGCGGGCACCAGGTGGCCCAGATATTGATCACCAGCGGCTTGCCACGGTAGTCGTGCAGGGCCACGGCCTGGCCGCGGCTGTCGCGCAGGCTCATCTGCGGCAGCTCGGTGCCCTTGCTGTAGAGATGGCTGGCCAGACTGGCCAGGCCCCAGAACAGCGCGCCGCTGAACAGTGCCCAACCCAGCGACCGACGCAGGCCGGGGCGGCGCCAGCCTTGCCAGAGGGTGCCCAGGACCAGGCCCAGCAGCCCGCCCCAGAGCAGGAACCCACCATCGCGAATGTCGATGATCTGCAAGGGGTCGTCGCGGTACATCGGCCAATAGGCCAGCACGAAGCCCAGGCGGGCGAACAGCAGCCCCAGCAGGAACAAATTGAACAGCGCCGACTCGGGGTTTTCGCCGCCGCGCCGGGCCACGCGCCAGCCGACCAGGCTGGCGATGCCCAACGCCGCGAGCAGCAGCAAGTGGTTCAGGGCCATGGTCAGTGGCCCGAGGGTGACCGTCAGCATCAGCCTTGGCTCCTGGTCTGTGCCCAATGTTGCAGGAACCCGGCGGCATCGACTTCCCCGGTGATACGCCGGGCGCGGCGTTCTTCACCTTCCGGGCCGATCCAGATCAGGCTGGGCGGGCCGGGTACCTGGTAGTGTTGCAGCAGCGCGCGGCTAGCCGGCGCATCGGCGGTGACGTCCAGGCGAACCAGGTGCACGTTGGCCAGGCTGGCCTGCACATCGGCGCGACCGAATACCTGTTTTTCCATGACCTTGCACGACACGCACCAGTCGGCATAGTAGTCCACCAGTACCCATTGCCCACGGGCCTTGGCGGTGTCCAGCTCGCGTTGCAGGTCTGCGGGGTTGGCGACGGTGACGAAGGCGTCGCTGGCCTTGGCGTCGGCGCCCGCGTTGCCTGCGAAGGGTTGCAGCGGCTGCCACAGGTCGCTGCCACCGGCGGCGGCGCCGACCAGCAGCAAGCCACCCCACAGCGCGCCCAGCAGCGGTATCGCGCGCAGCGCTGGCAGGCGCTGCAGGGCAGGCCAGGCGGCCCAGCCCAGGGCAATCAGCCAGCCGCCGGCCAGTGCCAGTACCAGGGCCTCGGGCAGCAGGCTGCGCACGGTATACAGGGCCATGGCCAGGAACACGAAGCCGAACAGCCCCTTGACCAGGTTCATCCAGGCGCCAGGGCGCGGCAGGTAGCGGTTGCCCAGGGTTACCAGCAACAGCAGTGGCACGCCCATGCCCAGGCCCAGGGTGAACAGTACCAGCGCGCCTTGCAGCACATCGCCGCTCTGGGCGATGTACAGCAGGGCGCCGGCCAGCGGCGCGGTCATGCAGGGCCCCAGCAGCAACCCGGACAAGGCACCGAGCAGCGCCGCGCCATACAGGTTGCCGCCGCGGGTGCCCTGGCCGGCGCGATCGAGGCGGTCACGCAGGGCGCTGGGCAGTTGCAGCTCGAAGGCGCCGAACATCGGCAGGGCCAGGAGCACGAACAAACCAGCCAGGCTGCCTAGCAGCCAGGGCTGTTGCAGCCAGGCTTGCAGGCTGGCGCCGAGCAGCGCGGCGATCACGCCCAGGCCGGCATAGACCAGCGCCATGCTCAGCACGTAGACCCCGGCCAGCAACCAGCCGCGGCGGGCGCTGGCGCCGTTGCCCAGGACCAGCCCGGCGAGGATCGGCAGCATCGGCAGCGAGCAGGGGGTGAAGGCCAGCAGCAGGCCCAGGCCGAAGAAGGCCAGCAGGCTCCAGGCCAGGCTGCCCTGTTGCAGGTCGCTGGCCAGGGCCTGGTCGCTGGCCTGGTCGGTCGCCGCTGCGGTGGGCGGGGCGGCGCCGAGGGCGATAGCCGTGGTTTGCGGCGGATAGCACAGGCCGGCGTCGGCGCAGCCCTGCCAGCCCAGGCGCAGTTCGCCGCTGGCGGTGGCTGGCAACAGCAGTTCGAGCTGCTGGCGATAGACCGCGCTGTCGCCGAAAAACTCGTCATGGTGGTTTTCCGCCACCGGCAGGGCGGGCTGCTGTGCGGCGGGCAGACCGTCGAACTTCAGGCGTTTCTGGTAAAGGTAGTAGCCGTCCTTGATCTGGAAGTACAGGCGCGTCTGGCCGTTGTCCAGGCGCTCGTGGGACAGGACGAAGGCTTCGTTCACCGGCAGGAAGTCCGGTTTGACGGCGAAGGGGTTGGCCTGGAGGGGGCCGGCGAGCAGCAATGCCAGGAAAAGCAGGAAAACACGCATGTCGACGCCTTGGTAGAGCTTGAGTTGGGGCCATGCTGGGCGTGGCTTATTAACTGAAGGTTAAACCCGCTGACGGCAAACGCCTGGCAATGATTGCCGCAACGCCAAGAGGGTTCATAATCCCCCCTTAATCAGCACGCTGTGCAATGCCCGCCAGCCCAGCCAGGAGATCCCCCATGCACGTTCTGCTCTGCGAGGACGACGACCTGATCGCCAGCGGCATCTGCGCCGGCCTCTCGGCCCAAGGCCTGACCGTGGATCGGGTGGCCAGCGCCTCGCAGGCCCGGCAAATGCTGCAGACCGCGCAGTTCGACGTGATGATCCTCGACCTCGGCCTGCCCGACGAAGACGGTCTGAAGCTGCTGCGCCGCCTGCGCCAGCAGGGTGAGACGCTGCCAGTGCTGGTGCTCACCGCCCGCGATGCGGTCACCGACCGCGTCGATGGCCTGCAGGCCGGCGCCGACGACTACCTGCTCAAGCCGTTCGACCTGCGCGAGTTGGCCGCGCGCCTGCACAGCTTGTTGCGCCGGGTTGCCGGACGGGCGGTGAACGCCATCGAACACGGCCCGCTCAGCTATGACCCGAGCAGTTGCCTGGCGACCCTGGCCGGCCAGCCTGTCGACCTGTCGCGCCGCGAGCAGGCGCTGCTGCAGGCCTTGTTGCAGAACCCCGGGCGGGTGCTCTCCAGCGAACAGCTCAAGGATTGCGTGTACGGCTTCGGCGACGAGGTCGAAAGCAACGCGCTGAACGTGCATATCCATCACCTGCGGCGCAAGCTCGGCAACAGCATCGTCGAGACCGTGCGTGGCCTTGGCTATCGCCTCGGCCCGGCCCAGGCCCCGCAGGAGGGCGCGTCATGAGCCTGCGGGTACGCCTGTCGCTGATCCTCGGCAGCGTCTTCATCGTCATCTGGGTGCTAGCCGCCGCCTGGATGCTGCGCGACCTGCGCCAGCAGATGATGTTCTCCCTCGACCAGCGCCTGGTCGCCTCGGCGCGGATGGTTGCCGGGTTGATCGACCAGTTGCCGCAGCCGCTGGCCGCCAAGGGCCAGGATGCGCATTTCGCCGCCGACCAGTTCAGCGTGCCGGACGGCATGGCGTGTCAGGTCAGTTCCCTGCGCGGCGAAATCCTCGCCAGCAACCATAAGCACGATGGCAGCATCGATGACGGGCGCAGCGGCTTTCGCGACCAGACCATCGACGGCGCCTCGTGGCGCACCTTCACCTACAACCATGGCGATGTGCGCATCACCACCGCCGACCGGCATCAGGAACGCGAGGCGCTCAACCAGTCGATCCTGCTGGCCGCCTCGGCGCCGGTGCTGATGGCCTTGCTCGGCAGCCTGGGGTTGCTGTGGATCGGCCTGGGCAAGGGCCTGGAGCCGCTCAACCGCATGCGCGACGCGCTACGCCGGCGCCGCGCCGACAGTGTCGAGCCGTTGCAGGTGGCGGGCCTGCCCAGCGAGCTGCAGCCGCTGCTCGCCACCCAGAACCAGCTGTTCCTGCGCATCGCCCAGACCATCGAGCGCGAACGGCGCCTGACCGACGATGCCGCCCATGAACTGCGCAGCCCGTTGACGGCGATCAAGACCCACCTGCAAGTAGCGCGCATGACCGATGGCGCGGTGCGCGAGCAGGCGTTGGCGCATGCCGAGCAGGGCACCGATCGCATGCACCGCACCCTTGAACAACTGCTGATGCTGGCGCGGGTCGAGGGCAGCCTGTCGTTCGACGACGGCGTGCAGTGCAGCGCCGAACAGGTGGCCTTGCAGGCGGTGCAGGATGCCGGTGGCGGTGACAACCGGCGTATCCGCCTGCACCTGCCAGAGGAGGCCACCCAGGTCTACCTGGGCATGCCGGCACCGCTGGCGGTCGCGGCCTTGCGCAACCTGCTGGACAACGCCTTGCGCCATGGCGGTGATGCCGAGGTGGAACTGGCCGTGCAGGCGCGGGACGGGCAGGTCGGCTTCATGGTTCGCGACCATGGCCCCGGGATTGCCGAGGAAGATCTTGCACACCTGACCGAACGCTTCTGGCGCCATGGCCAGAGTGGTGGTTGCGGCTTGGGGCTGGCGATTGTCCAGGCCATCGTCCAACGTTGTGCCGGCACCTTGCGCTTCGACAGCCAGGCCGATGGCTTGCGGGTGTGGTTGCAGGTTCCGGCCCGCCCGGTGGTGTAAGCAGATAGAGGGCGTGGGAGCGGCCCTGCCCCACGCCAGGGCCGTCATGGCCACGATAAATCCCACGCCAAGCGCTAAATCCGCACCTCGCCAAAGCGTTTTCCAAGCGATAACAACCCGACCACATCCGGTGACAGGAAGCGTGGCGGGCACATTCGCTTGCTTGCGAGGGTTTTCCCGATGTCGACCGCTTCCAGCCTTGCCCAGGCGCTGCCGGCCACCGCGCCGCGCGCCTTGTATGAGTTCGAGCCATCAGCGCTGCTGTTGCGCCAGCAACAGCAGGAGTCCAACGCCCGCAGCTACCCGCGGCGTATCCCCCTCGCGCTCAAGCGTGCCCGGGGTATCTATGTCGAGGACGTCGAGGGTCGCCAGTTCATCGATTGCCTGGCCGGCGCCGGTACCCTGGCCCTGGGCCACAACCACCCGGTGGTGATCGACGCCATCCAGCAGGTGATCGCCGACGAACTGCCGCTGCATACCCTGGACCTGACCACGCCGGTCAAGGACCAGTTCGTCCAGGACCTGTTCGGCCTGCTGCCCGAGGCATTGCGCCGCGAGGCGAAGATCCAGTTCTGTGGCCCCACCGGCACCGACGCGGTGGAGGCGGCGCTCAAGCTGGTGCGCACCGCCACCGGGCGCAGCACGGTGCTGGCGTTCCAGGGCGGCTACCACGGCATGACCCAGGGGGCGCTCAGCTTGATGGGCAGCCTGGGTCCGAAAAAACCGTTGGGCGCGCTGCTCGCCAGCGGGGTGCAGTTCCTGCCTTACCCCTACGACTACCGTTGCCCGTTCGGCCTGGGCGGTGAGGCGGGAGTGCGTGCCAACCTGCATTACCTGGAGAACCTGTTGAACGATCCGGAGGCGGGCGTGGCTCTGCCTGCCGCGGTGATCGTCGAGGTGGTGCAGGGCGAGGGCGGCGTGATCCCGGCGGATATCGAGTGGTTGCGCGGCCTGCGCCGGATTACCGAGCAGGCGGGGGTGGCCTTGATCGTCGACGAGATCCAGAGCGGCTTTGCCCGTACCGGCAAGATGTTCGCTTTCGAGCACGCCGGCATCGTGCCGGACGTGGTAACCCTGTCCAAGGCCATTGGCGGTAGCCTGCCGATGGCGGTGACGGTCTACCGCGACTGGCTGGATACCTGGTCGCCCGGGGCGCACGCCGGCACCTTCCGCGGCAACCAGATGGCCATGGCCACGGGTTCGGCGGTGATGAAGTACCTGGTCGAGCACCGCCTGTGCGAGCACGCCGAGGCCATGGGCCAGCGCTTGCGCGGGCATTTGCAGCGCCTGCAACAGGACTATCCGCAACTGGGCGACATCCGTGGCCGGGGGCTGATGCTCGGTGTCGAGCTGGTGGATCCGACCGGTAGCGGCGATGCCCTGGGCCATCCGCCGGCCTGCCGCACCCTGGCGCCCAAGGTGCAGCGCGAATGTCTGCGCCGTGGCCTGATCCTCGAGTTGGGTGGCCGGCATGGCGCGGTGGTGCGCTTCCTGCCCCCGCTGATCATCAGCGCCGAGCAGATCGACGAAGTCGCCGGGCGCTTTGCCGAGGCGGTGCGCGCCGCCGTGGCGGGCTGAATAATTCGGGGCCGCTTGCGGCCCCGTGTTTCCAAGTTTGGGCGGTAAATTTCCACACGCCTGGTACGTCCTAGCTTGGATAGAAGCCGCGTCACGCGGAGACGGATTGAGGCGCAATGACAATTTCTCGACGAGGATTCATCGCCGGGTTGGCCGTGGCGGGCGCCACGGGCACGGCGGCCTATTACGCGCACAAGCAACTGACCCATGACCCTGAGGACGATATCGTCACACCCGGCGAGGCCAGCGTGGAGTTGGCCGACTACAGCGGCCAGGTGCTCGCGGACCTGCTGCGGGGGGTCTGGGACATCCGTTTCGAAGGCGCTGACGCAGGTCTCGAGGGTGTACCGGGCGAAGGCGTCGAGCTGTTCCTCGATATCGCTAGCAAGGGGCGCGGCCTGCGCGGTTTCGTCGATACCGGTGAACGCCTGCGTGGCGAGGCGGAACCGGCCTATCGCGTGCTCGGCGATCTGGTGGGTGCCAGCACGGGCGCGGTGCGTTGGCGGCTGATGAGCACGCACGGCGGGCCGGGCTATGAGTGCGTGGCCAGCCTCGATGAGGTCTGGGGCGAGTTCGCCAACGCCGGCAGCGGTACCTTGAGCGGGCGCCTGCAGCGCCTGGACCGGCCCTTGACCCTACCGTTGCAGGACAGCCGCTTCGTAGCGGTCAAGCGTCTGTTCCCCGAAGCGCGTGAACGGATCCCCTATACCCCGCAGATGCAGGACTGGGTGATCGGTGCCGAGCACCGCTTGTTCCACCAACTTTGGCATGCCACCCGCGACCAATGGCACAAGTTGCCGGAAGTGAAGCAGAACGCCCTGCGTGGCCTGGGCTGGCAGCCTGGGCCACGAGACCGCGAGCGCGATGCCCGGGGGCCGCGCAAGCACCGTAACGGTTCGGGTATAGACTTTCTGTTCATGCACCGGCACATGTTGATGTACGCGCGCACCTTGCAGGATTTGCCTTCCTGGTCGCGTTTCCCGTTGCCGCAGCCGAGCGTGGAACTCGATCGCCCGGGGTTCGCCCGTTACTACGACAACCACGACGGCTACCGGGTGCCACCCGGCTGGCAGGCGCCGGGTGACGAGGCCTATGGGCAGTGGGTCGGGGCGATCAAGGCCGGCGAGACCTACTGCAGCAACTTCCAGGTCTGGGAGTCGCAATACCAGGATCCGTTGTACCTGTCGAAACTGTCCCTCGGGGCTTTCGGCTCGGAACTGGAGATGAACCTGCACGACTGGTTGCACATGTGCTGGGCCTCGGTGCCACGCGACCCTGGCAATGGCGCGCCGGTGCCGTTCGCACGGGATTCGGCCGACTTTGCCGCGCGCTGGTTCGGGCGTGACAACGACTTTCTCGGCGATCCGTTCTCATCCCATGTCAACCCTGTGTTCTGGGGGTTCCACGGGTGGATCGACGACCGTATCGATGACTGGTTCCGCGCCCATGAGCGTTACCATCCTGGTCAGGTTCGACGCCTTGAGGTCAATGGTGTGCCGTGGTTCGCGCCCGGTCGCTGGGTGGAGGTCGACGACCCTTGGCTGGGGCCGGATACCCACGGTTGCAGCACGCAGCCGGGCATGCGTCCGGGCAAGTCGGTGGAGATGGATGTCGAGACCATGAAGCTGGCGTTGCGCATCACCTTCGGCGAGGGCGACCAGATCGAACCCTTGCTGCGCAAGGTGCCGCAACGGCCCTGGTATGCGCGGCACCTGTCGCTGAAGAATATCGTGACCTGAATGCCAGCCTTGCCAGCGAACCTCGACGTTGCCTAGGTTCGTTGGCAAGGCAGTCCTATTGCACCTGCCATCCCCCACCCAGTGCCTTGTACAGCGCCACGCTGCCTTGCAGCCGTGCCAGGCGCAATTGCGCCTGTTGGTCCTGGGCCTGGTACAGCGTGCGTTGGGTCTCGAGCACGCTGAGCAAGGTCTCGGCGCCGGCACCATAGCGCTGCTGAGCCAGGTCGAAGGCGATGCGCGCCTGCTCGACTTCCTGGTCTTGCCACTGGCGCTGGCGCTCGACGCCACTGATGGCGTTGAGCGCCTTCTCGACATCGGCGAAACCGGCGAGGATGCTGGCGCGGTAGGCTTCGAGTAGCTCTTGTTGTCTGGCACTGGCGAGGTCCCGGGCCGCGCTCAAGCGTCCATTGTTGAAGATCGGCGCGGTGAGCCCGGCGGTGAGGGTGTAGTAAGGGCTGTCGAGCAGGTTGGCGAAGGTCCGCGCGCCACTGCCCAGGTCGGCGCCGAGCACCAGGCGCGGCAGCATGGCGGCCCGGGCCACCTGGATGTCGGCATTGGCCGCGGCCAAGCGCGCCTCGGCGGCGGCGATGTCCGGTCGTCGCCCGAGCAGGTCGCTGGGCACGCCGCTGCCAATGCTGGGCCAGCGCAGGGCATCGAGAGTGTCGAGGCTGGCGGGCAAGGCCTGGACCGGATCGCCGAGCAAAGTCGCCAGGGTGACGCGGTTGTCCTGGCGGCGTTGTTCCAGCAGCGGTAACTGGCGCTCCTGGGCGGCGACCAGGCTGTGTTGCTGCGCCAGTTCCAGGCGCGTGGCCGCGCCCGAGCGCTCGCGTGTCTCGACCAGCGCCAGCACGTCGCGGGCATTGCCGAGGTTGAGGCGGGCGATGCGTAACTGTTCTTCCAGGGCCAGGCCTTGTAGGTAGCTGTCGGCGACGGCGCTGGTCAGGGTCAGCTCCACGGTCTGGCGATCGAAGCGACTGGCGGCCAGGCTGCGCAGGGCGCTGTCGCGGCCTGCGCGCAAGCCGCCCCAGAAGTCGATTTCGTAGCTGGCGCTCAAGCGTGTGCCGAACGAGGTGCTGGTGCGCTCGCTGTTGCTGGCATCGAGCTGGTCGTTGCCATCGCCGCGCAGCAAGCGCTGGCGGCTGCCGTCCAGGCCGAGGCGCAGTTCGGGCAGCAAGGGTGCGCCGGCGATGACCGCGCTGGCTTGCGCCTGGCGCACGCGGGCGGCGGCGGCGGCCAGATCATGGCTGTTGTGCCGTGCGCGTTCGACCAGGCGGTCCAGCTCGCCGCTGGCGAAGGCGCGCCACCATTGCTGGTCGGGGAAAGGCTGCGCCACCTGGGTGGGGCCTTGCCAGGTGGTCGGCGGTTCGATGTTCGCCGGCGGCGTTGGTGGCGTGCTGCAGGCGGCGAGGCACAGGCTCAGGGTCAATAGGCTGAAGCGGCTTGGAATCGTCATGGGTTATTCGCTGGTAAGGGCCTTGACCGGGTCGAGGCGGGCGGCCTTGCGGGCCGGCATGAAACCGAACATCACCCCGGTGATCACTGCACAGGCAAAGGCACCGAGCATGGCGGGCAAGGTGAAGGCCACGGCGATGCTGGCCAGCAGCAGGCCGCCACCGATGGCCAGGGCCAGGACGATGCCGGTGACCCCGCCGACCATCGATAGCATCACCGCCTCGGTGAGGAACTGCCGCAGGATGTCGCGCTGGCGTGCGCCGGTGGCCATGCGGATGCCGATCTCCCGGGTGCGTTCGCGCACGGTCATGAGCATGATGTTCATCACGCCGATGCCGCCGACCAGCAGGGAAATCGCCGCGATTGCGCCGAGCATCAGCGACAGGCTGTTCTGGGTGCGGGCCTCGGCCTGGATCAACGCCGCGGAGTTGGTCAGTTCGTAATCGTGCTTGCCCTGGTGGCGCTGGCGCAGCAGGCGATCGATCGCCTGTTCCGTCTCGCTCACGTGCCTGGAGTCGTGGGCGGCGATGGCCACGTACTCGGGATCGCGACTGCCGAACAGGCGGATCGCCGCGGCGGAGTAGGGCACGGCGATGCGTTCGTCGGCGTCCTGTTGGCCCGAACTTGCGCCCTTGGCCACCAGCACGCCGACCACCTGGAATGGCACATTGCCGATCAGTACATAGCGGCCAAGCGGGTTGCTGGCGTCGGGGAACAGCTTGTCCCGCACCTTGGAGCCGATCACCGCCACGGCGGCGCCGCTGGCTTCGTCGGCTGCGCTGTAGAAGCTGCCCTCGGCCACCGGCCAGTCGAACACCTCGGAAAACCAGGTGTTGTTGCCGCCGACATAGACCTGCAGGCTGTTGTTGCCCTGGCGCACCATCAGCTTGTCGCCGATCACCGGCATCACATGGCGCACCTGCGGCAGTTGGGCAATGGCGTCGACATCGTCGAGGGTCACGATACCGCCAGGCTCGCGCTCGGAGGCCTCCTTGCCGTTGAGGTAGAGGATATTCGAGCCGAACGCGGCCATCTGCGCCATCACCTGGCGCTTGCTGCCTTCACCCACGGCCAGCATGACCACCACCGACGCCACGCCGATGACGATACCGAGCAAGGTCAGGGCGGTGCGAAAACGGTTGATCCACATGACGCGCCAGGCAGCTTGCAGGGCCTCGAGCAGTTCGCCTTTCCAGGCGCCCTTGAGGGTGGCGCCGCGGTCGAGGCGCTGGCGCAGGTCATCGGCTTGCAAGGACGCATGGGTGACCGCGGGCGGTTGCTCGGCGGCCGAATCGCTGACCACCTGGCCATCGCGGACTTCGATGACCCGTTGGGCGCGGGCGGCGACTTCACGGTCGTGGGTGATGAGGATGATCACGTGGCCCTGGCTGGCCAGCTCGTCGAGCAGGGCCATGACCTCGGCGCCGCTATGGCTATCCAGCGCGCCGGTGGGTTCGTCGGCGAGGATGATGTGGCCGCCGTTCATCAAGGCCCTGGCGATCGAGACGCGTTGTTGCTGGCCGCCGGACAACTGGTGCGGACGATTGCCGGTGCGGCTGGCCAGGCCCAGGCGCTCAAGCAGGGCGTGGGCGCGGGCATGGCGTTCGGCAGGGGGCGTGCCGGCATAGATGGCCGGCATCTCGACGTTTTCCTGGGCCGAGCCCGAAGGAATCAGGTGGTAGCCCTGGAACACGAAACCGAAGGCTTCGCGGCGCAGCCAGGCCAGCTCGTCGCTGTCCAGTTCGGCCACGTCGCGGCCGGCGAAGCGGTAGCTGCCGCTACTGGGGCGATCCAGGCAGCCGAGGATGTTCATGAGGGTCGATTTGCCCGAGCCGGAGGCACCGACGATGGCGACGAACTCGCCTGGATGGATGCTCAGGCTGATGCCGCGCAAGACCTCGACCTGCGGCGAGTCGACGCCGCCATAGACCTTGCGGATGTCACACAGCTCGATCAGCGCAGTGCTCATGTCAACCTCCGCTGGCGCTGGGGCCGCCAATGACCAGGCGCTCGCCTTCGTTCAGCCCGTCGAGGATCTGCACGCGCAGCCGGTCGGCCAGGCCCGTGCGCACCTGGCGCGCCTCTACCTTGCCTTGGCTGTTGAGTACCTGGGCCAGACGCAGGCCGTCACCTGGGCCATCCTCCAGCGCTGCCAAGGGCGCGCTCAGTACCTGGCTGGCCTGGCCGGCGACAAAGAACACCTGGCTGGTCATCTCGGCCATCAGGGCGCCGTCGGGGTTGTCGACATCCAGCAACACGGTGTACTGCACCACTTTGCTGCCGGTAGTGCCGGCGCTGGCGCTGGCCGGGCTGCCGCTGCCCTGGCTGGCCTGCTCCAGGGGCTTGGGCGGGATCGGCAGGATCTGCCGCACGCGGCTGGTCCAACGGCGCTTGCCGCCGGCGAGGGTGGTGAAGTACGCGGTCATGCCCGGTTTGACCTTGCCGATATCGGCTTCGGAAACCTGGGCCCAGACCGTCATCGGCGAGAGCTTGGCGATGCGCAGGATCAGCGGCGTCTGTTGCTGGGCGTTGAGGGTCTGGCCTTCGCGGGCGTCCACCGCCACCACGGTGCCGCTCATCGGCGCATAGATGCGGGTGTAGCCCAGCTCGGCTTCGTCGCTGCGCAGGCTGGCCTGGGCCTGGCGGATCTGCGCCTGGTACATGTCGATGCGTGCCTGGGTCACCTTGAGTTGCGCTTGCGCCGCCTGCAGGTCTTCCTGGCGGGTGGCGCCGGCCGCGGCCAGGTCGCTTTGGCGCCGGTGCTGCTGCTGGGCCAGTTGATATTGGGCGCGTTGCTCGGCGAGCTGGGCCTTGAGGTTCTCGATCGAAAACCGCCCGGCGTCGAGCTTGGCCTGTTGGGTGGATGGATCGATTTCCACCAGCAACTGGCCCTGGCGAACTTCGTCGCCGGCTTCGACATGCAGCTTGCGGATCTGTCCCGAGGCTTGGGCGCCAACGTCGACGTAGCGGCGTGGCTGCAGGGTGCCCAGGGCGGTGACGCTGCTTTCGATGTCGGCGCGGGTCACCGGCACCGTGCTGACCGGTGCACCGCCCAATGGCAGGCTCTGCCAGGCCACCAGGCTGCCGAGGCCGAGCAGGCCAAGGGTGCCGAGCAGTACCCGGCGGCGGGGGGGGGATGTGCGTGTCATGCGGGCTTCCAGCCAGAGGGAAGGGCGAGTGCCGCGTCGCGGGCGGCACGCTTGGGGTCTGACGATAAACGAACCCGGGCCGGCATGATTTAGCGCAAGGTAGGGGCGAACGGTGTGTTGCTGAGAATAATTATAATTTGTAAGATCGCACCCTGACATCATCCAGACCCGCCTCCCAGCCAGGTCCGCGCTCGAGCAGGGAGGCGCCAGGTGCCATCGTGGAACATTACTATCGCGAATTGGTGAACTTTCTCAGCGCCCGCCTCGGCAGTCGCCAGGCTGCCGAGGACGTCGCCCATGATGCCTATCTGCGGGTGCTGGAGCGTACCGCCGGCGAGCAGATCGAGCACCCTCGCGCGTTCCTCTACCGTACCGCGCTCAACCTGGTGGTCGACCGCCATCGGCGCCATCTGGTGCGCCAGACCGAGCCGCTGGAAGTGCTCGATCAGGATGAGCGCTGGCACACCCCGGCGCCGGTGCAGGGCATGCAGCAAGACCAGCGCCTGGCCTTGATGCAGCAGGCCCTGGACGAGTTGAGCGCGCCTTGTCGCGACAGTTTCCTGCTGCGCAAGCTCGATGGCTTGTCCCACAGCCAGATCGCCGAGCGCCTGGGTATCTCCCGCAGCCTGGTGGAAAAGCACATCGTCAACGCCATGAAACACTGCCGGGTGCGCATGCGCCACTGGGAGTCATGAGCAGGTCGCAGGAATGTGAAAATTCCGTGAGCGAGTAGCTTGATTTCTGGTTGTTTCACGACAACTATCAAGAAAGACCCTGCGCGGGCGATTCGCCCGGCGCTGCCCGCACGGGCGCAGTATGGTCATGGAGCCTCGTTCTCTCACCTCACTGCCCAGGCCCGTACGATGCCCAATAAAGCCATGCGCATTCTCATCGCCGACGAGCATCCCGAGCAGCGCCTGCAGCTGGAGAAGATGCTCAATGGCCTGGGTTACTACCGGATCGCTCCGGTCGACAGTTTCGACGACCTGCAGCGCCTGGTGCACAGTGCCCTGCAGCCGTTCAACCTGCTGATCGGCAACATCGAGCTGGCCAGCCATGCCGGCGTCGACCTGGCCCGGTTCTGTCGGGTCAGTTCGCAGATCCAGCACGCACTGCTCTACCACGCGCCGCACCTCAAGGTGCCGGCGGTGGCGCCGAACGATCGCCATGCGGTGAGCATCAGCCTGCCGCGCGCACCCGACAGCGAGGCGCTGGAGTCGTTCATGGCGATCATCGACCTGCCGGTGCTGGTTGGCCAGTTACCGCTGCCGGCGGGGCTGGCCGCCAGCCCCGGCTATGCGCGACGGCGCGCCAGCCTGGCGCCGACGGTGTTCAGCCGCAGCTCCTGAGCCGTTAGCGGCGGGCTTTTGCTATCCTCTTGGCCTTTTGCCAAGTTGCGGAACCTGCCATGACTGCCATCGATACCGCCCGCCCGCCCCGGTTCAGCCGCGGCGACCATCGGACCCTGGGTCTGGCGGCGCTGGGCGGCGCCCTGGAAATCTACGATTTCATCATCTTCGTATTTTTCGCCCTGACCCTCAGCCAGCTGTTTTTCCCGCCCGAGATGCCCGAGTGGCTGCGTCTGCTGCAGAGCTTCGGGATCTTCGTCACCGGCTACTTGGCGCGGCCACTGGGCGGCATCCTCATGGCGCATTTCGCCGACCACCTGGGGCGCAAGCGGGTGTTCAGCCTGAGCATCCTGATGATGGCCCTGCCGTGCCTGCTGATCGGGGTGATGCCGACCTATGCCGACATCGGCTATGCCGCGCCGCTGATCCTGCTGGCGCTGCGCATCCTGCAAGGCGCCGCGGTCGGCGGCGAGGTGCCCAGTGCCTGGACCTTCGTCGCCGAGCACGCGCCGGCGGGACGGCGCGGCTATGCCCTGGGCTTTCTCCAGGCCGGGTTGACCTTTGGCTACCTGCTCGGTGCCTTGACCGCTACCTTGCTGGCGCAGCTCTTCAACCCCCAGGAAATCCTCGATTACGCCTGGCGCTACCCATTCCTGCTGGGTGGGGTATTCGGCGTCATCGGTGTCTGGTTGCGCCGCTGGCTCAGCGAAACACCAGTGTTCCTTGCCTTGCGCGCGCGCCGGGAGCCACCGGTGAGCTTCCCGCTGCGGCGGGTGCTGGGCGAGCATCGTCGGGCGCTGATCCCGGCGGCGTTGCTGACCTGCGTGCTGACCTCGGCGGTGGTGGTGCTGGTGGTGATCACCCCGACGGTGATGCAGCAGCGTTTCGGCATGACAGCCGGGCATACCTTCGCCCTGAGCAGCGTGGGCATCGTCTTCCTCAACCTTGGTTGCGTGCTGGCCGGGCTGCTGGTCGACCGCGTCGGCGCCTGGCGCGCGCTGATGCTCTACAGCTTGCTGTTGCCGTTGGGTATCGGCGTGTTGTATGCCAGCCTGGTCGGGCAGTGGGGCATGACTTGGTTGGCCTATGCGCTGGCGGGGCTTTGCTGCGGCGTGGTGGGGGTGGTGCCGTCGGTGATGGTCGGGCTGTTCCCGGCCGAGATCCGTGTGTCGGGCATTTCCTTCACTTACAACCTGGCCTATGCGCTGTGGGCCAGCACCACGCCGTTGGCGCTGATTGCGCTGATGCCATGGAGCCCGTGGGTGTGTGTCGGTTTTTGTCTGATCATGGGCAGCGTGGGGCTGCTGACGGCGCTGTATTTCGGGCGTCGCGAGCCTTTGGCCTTTGCGATGGAACCGGTGTCGATCATGTGCGCTGACAAATGAGCCGATAACGGTTGGCGGGCGGTGGGGCAGACTTCCGGGTGGTGGCTATTGTCCACCGGTCGCGCTGATCAAGCTGCTCGAGCGCCCCCCGACCTGTGCGAGGAAGTGCGCAGCGGCTGAGACGAAAAAGCCCCCGGGCCGGATGGCCAGGGGGCTTTTCATTGCTGTCAGGGCAGGCCTTACATGTTTGGGTAAGTCGGCCCGCCAGCGCCTTCCGGGGTGACCCAGGTGATGTTCTGGGCCGGGTCCTTGATGTCGCAGGTCTTGCAGTGCACGCAGTTCTGCGCGTTGATCTGGAAGCGCTTGCTGCCATCTTCCTGGGTGACTACCTCGTACACACCAGCCGGGCAGTAGCGCTGCGCCGGTTCGTCGTACAGCGGCAGGTTGCTGGCGATCGGGATATTCGGGTCGGTCAGCTTCAGGTGGCAGGGTTGTTCCTCTTCATGGTTGGTGCTGGAGAGGAACACCGAGCTGAGCTTGTCGAAGCTGAGCTTGCCATCCGGTTTCGGGTACTCGATTTTCTGCGAGTCGGCGGCGAGCTTCAGGCAGGCGTAGTCTGGCTTGGTGTCGTGCAGGGTGAACGGCAGCTTGCCGCCGAACCAGTTCTGGTCGACGTAGTTGAAGGCAGCACCCAGCAGTGGGCCGAACTTGTGCATCGCCGGGCCGAAGTTGCGGCTGGCGAACAGTTCTTCGTACAGCCAACTGGCCTTGAATGCGCTGACATAACCATTGAGCTGGTCGCCACCCTCGCTGCCGGCGATCAGGGCATCGGCCACCGCGTCGGCGGCGAGCATGCCGGATTTCATCGCGGTGTGGCTGCCCTTGATCTTGGCGAAGTTCAGGGTGCCCAGGTCACAGCCGATCAGCGCGCCGCCATTGAAGACCATTTTCGGCAGCGAGTTGAAGCCGCCTTTGCAGATGGCGCGGGCACCGTAGCTGATGCGCTTGCCGCCTTCGAGGTACTGGCTCATCACCGGGTGGTGCTTGAGGCGCTGGAACTCGTCGAACGGCGACAAGTATGGGTTGGAGTAGGACAGGTCGACGATCAGGCCAACTACCACCTGGTTGTTCTCCAGGTGATAGAGGAACGAGCCGCCGGTGTTGTCCTTGCTCATCACGTCCAGCGGCCAGCCGGCGGTGTGCACCACCAGGCCCTGCTCGTGCTTGGCCGGGTCGATTTCCCAGATTTCCTTGAGGCCGATGCCGTAGTGCTGGACGTCGGATTCGTTGTCCAGGTCGAAGCGCTTGATCAGTTGCTTGCCGATGTGGCCGCGGCAGCCTTCGGCGAACAGGGTGTACTTGGCGCGCAGTTCCATGCCCGGGGTGTACAGGCCGTCCTTCGGGTTGCCTTCGCGGTCGACACCGAGGTCGCCGGTAACGATGCCCCGGACCACGCCGTTTTCGTCGAACAGCGCTTCCTGGGCGGCGAAGCCCGGGTAGATCTCGACGCCGAGGTTCTCGGCCTGCTGGGCCAGCCAGCGGCACAGATTGCCCAGCGAGATGATGTAGTTGCCCTGGTTGTGCATGGTCTTGGGCACGAACAGGTCAGGCACTTTTGTCGAGCTGCCGGCATCCTTGAGCACATAGATGTCGTCGCGCTTCACTTCGGTGTTCAGCGGCGCGCCCAGTTCTTTCCAGTCGGGGAACAGTTCGTTCAGGGCGCGCGGTTCGAACACCGCGCCGGAGAGAATATGAGCGCCGACTTCGGAGCCTTTCTCGACCACGCAGACGCTGATCTCGCTACCGGCTTCGGCGGCCTTCTGCTTCAGGCGGCAGGCGGCGGACAGGCCCGCCGGGCCTGCGCCGACGATGACCACGTCGAATTCCATGTATTCGCGTTCCACAGGTTCTCTCCTACTCAAGGCTCATCGCTGTTGCTTGTCTTTTATGGGTGCTCACGGTCACGCGCGGCATTGCAGGTGCTGTAGCTTCGCAGGTGACGGACTACACCGTTTTGTCTTGGCCGCGCATTATATCTACACCACTTGGCGGGTCCAATACAAACGTTTGTTTGAATTTGCCGGAGGCCCGTAGAATCACAGGTAGGCGGCTGGAGGCTGGCCAATTTGCCGTATTGACCGGATTGGGTGTTACGGTCAAGATACGAGCGCTTTCGCGTTCGCCGTAGGCTGACCGTCGGGCGCAGGTGCACCCCTAAAGACCAGCGTGGCGCAGGGTTTACGGGCCGAATCAGGTGTTGTAGTGGAGTTTACACGGCACCACAGGAAATGACCCGCGGGTTTTGCCCGGCAAGGGTCGAAAAAGGACTGATCGGTCAGTTGAACATTGCCGGTGTCGACACGTTTTTAGAGGTGCCCTTGTACCCACGCGCATTCGCCGGGCAGTCCCCAGGCGATCTTCTTTTCACCGGAGAGTAACGAGGAATCCATGAAGGTTCTTGTAGCTGTCAAACGAGTGGTCGACTACAACGTCAAGGTTCGCGTCAAGGCGGACAACTCCGGCGTCGACCTTGCAAACGTCAAGATGTCCATGAACCCCTTCTGCGAAATCGCCGTGGAAGAAGCCGTGCGCCTTAAAGAGAAGGGCGTGGCGAGCGAGATCGTCGTCGTCAGCATCGGCCCGACCGCGGCGCAGGAGCAACTGCGTACCGCCCTGGCCCTGGGCGCCGACCGTGCCATCCTGGTCGAAGCCGCCGACGAGTTGAACTCGCTGGCCGTGGCCAAGGCGTTGAAAGCCGTTGTCGACAAGGAACAGCCGCAGCTGGTGATCCTCGGCAAGCAGGCCATCGACAGCGACAACAACCAGACCGGCCAGATGCTGGCCGCGCTGACCGGCTTCGCCCAGGGCACCTTCGCCTCCAAGGTGGAAGTCGCTGGCGACAAGGTCAACGTCACCCGTGAAATCGACGGCGGCCTGCAGACCGTAGCGCTGAACCTGCCGGCGATCGTCACCACCGACCTGCGTCTGAACGAGCCGCGCTACGCGTCGCTGCCGAACATCATGAAGGCCAAGAAGAAGCCGCTGGAGACCCTGACTCCGGACGCGCTGGGCGTATCCCTCGCCTCCACCAACAAGACCCTGAAAGTCGAGGCGCCGGCTGCACGCAGCGCTGGTATCAAGGTCAAGTCGGTGGCCGAACTGGTCGAGAAGCTGAAGAACGAAGCGAAGGTAATCTAAATGACTATCCTGGTTGTCGCTGAACACGAGAACGGTGCCGTAGCCCCGGCCACCCTGAACACTGTCGCTGCTGCCGCCAAGATCGGTGGTGATATCCACGTGCTGGTCGCAGGCCAGAACGTCGGTGGCGTCGCCGAGTCCGCCGCCAAGATCGCAGGCGTTGCCAAGGTGCTGGTCGCCGACAACGCGGCCTACGCCCATGCCCTGCCGGAAAACGTCGCGCCGCTGCTGGTCGAGCTGGCCAAGGGTTACAGCCACGTGCTGGCCCCGGCCACCACCAACGGCAAGAACATCTTGCCGCGGGTTGCCGCGCTGCTGGATGTCGACCAGATCTCCGAGATCATTTCGGTGGAATCGGCCGATACCTTCAAGCGTCCGATCTACGCCGGTAACGCCATCGCTACCGTGCAGTCGAACGCCGCCGTCAAGGTCATCACCGTGCGCACCACCGGCTTTGACGCCGTGGCCGCCGAAGGTGGCTCGGCCGCTGTCGAAGCTGTCGCTGCCGCTCACGATGCCGGCAAGTCGGCCTTCGTCGGCGAAGAACTGGCCAAGTCCGACCGTCCGGAACTGACCTCCGCCAAGATCGTCGTTTCTGGCGGTCGCGGCATGGGCAACGGTGACAACTTCAAGCACCTCTATGCCCTGGCCGACAAGCTCGGCGCCGCGGTCGGTGCCTCGCGCGCCGCGGTCGATGCAGGCTTCGTGCCGAACGACATGCAGGTCGGCCAGACCGGCAAGATCGTCGCGCCGCAGCTGTACATTGCCGTCGGTATCTCCGGCGCGATCCAGCATCTGGCCGGCATGAAGGACTCGAAAGTGATCGTCGCGATCAACAAGGACGAAGAGGCGCCGATCTTCCAGGTAGCCGACTACGGCCTGGTCGCCGACCTGTTCGAAGCAGTACCGGAGCTGGAAAAGCTGGTCTGATCCGCCTGCTTCACTTATAAAGAACCCGGCCCGCCCTTGGCGGTCCGGGTTTTTTCATGGCTGTCGTTGCGCAGGTGGGGAGTGGTTGCATGGTGTTTCGTTCGAGCAAGGGGATGCTGGCCTGCGCCTTGGCGCTGCTGTCGAGCCCGGTATGGGCGCTAGGTAAATGCGAACGCCTGGTGGCCACCGGCAGCCCGGATGCGCCGCCGTATTCATGGCAGGACCCGCAAGACCCGAAGCACCTGGTCGGGGCCAATGTCGACTTGCTGCGCCAGGTGGCCGACGAGTTGGGCCTGAAGATCGAGGTGCTGCACGCCGGCAAGCGCGAGCAGGCGCTCGACGAGGTGCGTAGCGGGCGCATCGACCTGCTGCTCGATACGCCGATGCAGGTCACTCAGTTGACCGCCCTGGACTATATCCATCCGGCCTTGCAACTCAACGAGTACCTGGTCTGGACTCGCCACGACGCGGTACTCGAGTTCAACGGCCCGGCAGACCTGGCCCAATACCGCGGCGGCTTGTCAGAGAAGGCGCGGCTGACACCCGCCTTCGAGGCTTTCGCCAAGGCCCAGCTGAAGCTTGCGCCGGCGCAGAACCTTACCCAGGCGTTCCAGAAACTGGTGCTGGGCCAGGTCGACTATGTGCTTGCCGGCCGTTACTCCGGCATGGCCATGGCCCAGAGCCTGGGTGTGAGCGACGACCTGATCGCCAGGGGCTTGCCGGTGGACCGGCCAGGTCTGTACCTGGCGGTGTCGCATAACTCGGCATGCAACGACAGCTGGTTGCGCGGACAACTGGCGAAAAAGCTGACAGAATTACCGATCTCCGGGGCGAGCGAGGCTGTGCTGCAGCGCAATGTGGAGCGCTGGAAAGCGCAGATGCAGGCGTCGCAGGGCGCCCCTAAACAGTAGGAAGAGTGCGTGAGAACCCAACCCCTGATGCTTGCCCTGGCCATGCTTGGCCTGGCCGGTTGTGCCAACGATCCGGCACCTAATGAACAGTTGCGCCTGTCCGAGCAGGCCCTGGAACAGGCCAAGGCTGTCGGTGCCACCGAGCAGGTGGCGGAATTCAAGCTGGCCGAAGACAAGCTGGCCCGCGCCAAGAGCAACATGATCAGTGAGCGCTATCGTGATGCGCGCATGCGTGCCGAGCAGGCTGAGCTGGATGCACGCCTGGCCGAGGCGCGGGTGCTGAATCAGAAAAGCGAGGAGCAGTTGCAGGTCATGCAGTCGCGTATCAAGCGCCTGCGCAAGCAATTGGAGGTGCAGCCATGAGCCGCCTCATGCCCGTCGCGCTGGTGCTGTTGGGCCTGGTCGGCCTGCAGGGTTGCGCCAGCCAGCGCAGCGAGTCGTCGTTGGAAGATGCCAGCGCGGCGTTCCAGAAGGTCAAGGACGATTCCGATGTGTTGCGCAGCGCGCCGCGCGACGTGATCCGTGCGGGCGAGTCCCTGGGGCGTGCCGAACGCCTGGCCGGCTATGTGGGGACTGGCAGCGACGTGCGCCACTACGCCTACCTGAGCCAGCGCTACAGCGAGATCGCCCGCGAGCACGCCAACCTGGCGCTAAGCCAGGAGCGCCTGAGCAAGCTCGACCTGGAGCGCCAGCGTCTGCAACTGGCGCTGCGCGAGGCCAAGTTGGCCAGCGTGCAGCAGCAGGGCAAGTTCGTCGAGGCGCAGATCGCCGCGCTGGCGTCCGAGCAGACCGATCGTGGCCTGGTGATGACCTTGGGCGATGTGCTGTTCGATACAGGCCAGGCGGAGCTGAAGAGCTCGGCAAGCCGCACGGTCCTCAAGCTGGTGCAGTTCCTTCAGCTCAATCCGCGGCGCGTGGTGCGGATCGAGGGCTACACCGATAGCACCGGTGCATCCGAGGACAACCTCAAGCTGTCGCGCGATCGCGCCCAGTCGGTAGCCGATATGCTGGTCGACCTGGGGGTCGATGAAAAGCGTATCCAGGTCGAGGGTTATGGCGACCAGTACCCGGTGGAGGCCAATGCTTCGGAGCGGGGCAGGGCGCAGAACCGGCGGGTCGAGATCGTTTTCTCCGACGACAAGGGCAAGCTCGCGCCGGCGCGCTGAGTCCTGGCACCCGCGCGCAGCGTTGCCAGGCGTGTGCGATCAAGGGCCACTTGAATGCGAGATTACCGGGGCTGCAGCGCAGCCCCGGCAAGTCCCAAGCTCTGTACGAAAAGCCTTGATACTCGTTCGAGTACCCCTTCCTGCGGCTAGGTGCGCGATACTCAAGCTCGCGCAAGAAACGGGGGAAACCCGCCAGCCAGGCGCTGGCATCCAGCTCTTGCATGGCGGTTTGTCGCCATGTCCCCAGCGCTTCGGCCCCCGCAACAGGGGCGCAAACCGGTTGGCACGTTCTTCGCTATCGCCCCCGCGTGAACACCTACAACCGGAAAGATCCAATGAAGAAGTTCCTGCTGACGCTCCTGTGCCTGGGCGTCATCGGTTGCTCCAAGCCCGCCGTCCCAGAAAAGACCGTTGATGTCCTGCTGATCGGCGGCGGTATCATGAGCGCCAGCCTCGGCACCTACCTCGCCGAGCTGGAACCTGCGTGGAAAATCGCCGTCTACGAGCGCCTGGATCAGGTCGCCGAGGAAAGCTCCAACGCCTGGAACAACGCCGGCACCGGTCATTCAGCCTTCTGCGAGCTGAACTACACCAGGCTCGCCGAGGACGGCAGCATCGATATCGGCAAGGCTGTCGAGGTCAATGAACAGTTCGAGCTGTCCAAGCAGTTCTGGGCCTACCAGGTCGAGCAGGGTGTGCTGAGCAACCCGCCTTCGTTCATCAACAATGTGCCGCACATGAGCTTTGTCTGGGGCGATGAGAACATCGCCTTCCTGCACAAGCGCGTCGCGGCGCTACAGCACAGTGCGCTGTTTCGCGGCATGGAAATCACCGAGGACCACGAGCAGATCCGCAAGTGGGCAGCGCTGCTGATCGAAGGCCGTGATCCAGGGCAGCGGGTCGCGGCTACGCGGATGGCCATAGGCACCGATGTCAATTTTGGTGAGATCACCCGCCAGCTGTTTGCCTCGATGACCCGCAATCCCAACGTCAAGCTGCACCTGGGTCAAGAAGTGCGTGATATCAAGCGCAACGACGATGGCAGTTGGAACGTGGTGGTGGCGGATCTGGCCAATTCAGGGCGCGAAGCGGCAGTGAAGGCGCGTTTCGTTTTCATCGGCGCCGGTGGCGGGGCCCTCAAGCTGCTGCAGAAGTCCGGCATCCCTGAAGCCGAAGGTTATGCCGGCTTCCCGGTCGGCGGCCAGTTCCTGATGAGCGACAACCCGGACCTGGTGGCCCGGCATCAGGCCAAGCTGTACGGCAAGGCGTCGGTGAGTGCGCCGCCGATGTCGGTGCCGCATCTCGACACGCGGATGATCGATGGCAGGCAAGTGCTGTTGTTCGGCCCTTTCGCGAGCTTCTCCATCCAGTACCTCAAGCATGGTTCGCTGCTGGACTGGTTCGCCGTGCTGACCACCGACAACATCAGCCCGCTGCTGCATGCCGGCCTCGACAATACTGAGCTCGGCACCTACCTGATGGGCCAGTCGATGCTTGGCTTCGATGAGCGCATGGCGATGCTGCGCGAGTACTTCCCCAACGCCAAGGGCGAGGACTGGAAACTGTTGCAGGCCGGCCAGCGGGTGCAGGTGGTCAGGAGAGACCCCATGCACGGCGGTGTGCTGCAGTTCGGTACCGAAGTGGTGGCCGCGCAGGATGGCAGCATCGTCGCGCTGCTGGGCGCGTCCCCTGGTGCCTCGACTGCCGCGCCGATCATGCTCGGTGTGCTGGAGAAGGCCTTCAAGGAGCGTATCGATACCCCTGCATGGCAGACCAAGCTCAAGGAGATCCTGCCAAGCTACGGCCAGAAGCTGAATAACGACCTTGAACTGATCAACAAAACCCGCGAATGGAGCAGCGCGCGGCTGCAGCTGCTGCACGTGCCGGTGCTGCCGGCTCCTGGGGTTTAGCGCAGGCAACAAAAAGCCCGCGCGCGGCGGGCTTTTTGTCGGATATGGTCGGAGAGACAGGATTCGAACCTGCGGCCTTCTCGTCCCGAACGAGACGCGCTACCTGGCTGCGCTACACTCCGATGTCCGAAATGCTACTGCATCGATTTTTTCAACGCAACCCCTTGTTGCAAAAAGGAGTTGCGCTGAAAAACAGGGGCTGGATCACAGCTCCTTGACGGTACGGATCTGGTCCTTGTTGATGCGCGCGCGCTTGCCGTCGAGCTGCTCGAACTCGTAGAAACCGGAGTCGTCATCGTACTTCGGCGTGTCCACCGCCTGGATTTCGCGACCGTCGTTCAGGGTGATGACGGTAGGCGAGGCGCAGCCGGCGAGGGCGCCCAGGCCCAGGGCAAGCAGGAAGGCGGGAAGGGTCCGTTGGATCATCGTGTTTCTCCAGTGCAATGGTGCTAGATGACATTAAGACGCAGGGCGTCCACGCAAGTTCCTTGCAAAGTGCAGCATAGCGCCATCGTCGGGGCATTGACCAAGAACAAGGCGGCGTTCGTTGTCGGTGGCCTGTGATATAACAGCGCACATTCCCCTCCCGCGTGACGGACCCCCATGAAAGCCAAGGCTGATACCCCCTTCGTGCCGCTGAACATCGCCGTGCTCACGGTCAGCGATACCCGTACCTTCGACACCGACACCTCCGGCCAACTGTTCGTCGACCGCCTGAGTGCCGCGGGCCATCGCCTGGCGGCGCGGGTGCTGCTCAAGGACGACCTGTACAAGATCCGCGCCCAGGTCGCCACCTGGATCGCCGACGAGCAGGTGCAAGTGGTGCTGATCACCGGCGGCACCGGTTTCACCGGGCGCGACAGCACCCCGGAAGCCGTGGCCTGCCTGCTGGACAAGCAGGTCGAAGGCTTCGGCGAATTGTTCCGGCAGATCTCGGTGGCCGACATTGGCACCTCCACTGTGCAGTCCCGCGCCCTGGCCGGCCTGGCCAACGGGACGCTGGTCTGCTGCCTGCCGGGCTCGACCAACGCCGTGCGTACCGGCTGGGATGGCATCCTCGCCGAGCAGTTGGACGCCCGTCACCGGCCGTGCAACTTCGTCCCGCACCTGAAGCAGGCAGCGGCCTGTGACAGCCGTGGTTGAGGTGGCCCCGGCGCGGCCATTGATGCCGCTGGAAGAGGCTCTCGAACGCTTGTTGGCGCTGGCCGAGGCCGCACCTATCACGACGACCGAGCGCGTGGCCCTGGGCGCTGCCGAAGGTCGGGTGCTGGCCTGCGATCTGCTTGCCGGGCTCGATTTGCCGCCCTGGCCCAACAGCGCCATGGACGGCTACGCCCTGCGCCTGGCGGACTGGCAGGGCGAGCCGCTGGCAGTGACCCAGCGCATCTTCGCCGGTCATGCGCCAGAGCCGCTGCAGCCAGGCACCTGCGCGCGGATCTTCACCGGGGCGCCGTTGCCTGAGGGCGCCGATTGCGTCGAGATGCAAGAAAACGCCGAGGTACTCGAGGACGGCCGGGTGCGCTTTGTCGAGCCATTGGCCCTGGGCCAGAACGTGCGCCCCAAGGGGCAGGAAACCCGTGTCGGCGAGTTGGTGATCGCTGCTGGCACGCGCCTGGGCCCGATCCAGCTCGGGTTGGCAGCGACCTTGGGGTTCGCGGAGCTGGAGGTGGTACGCCGGCCGCGGGTGGCGGTGCTGTCGACCGGTGACGAACTGGTCGAGCCCGGCCTGTCGCTTGGCCCGGGGCAGATCTACAACAGCAACCGCCGCCTGCTGGTCAGCTGGTTGCAGCGTCTGGGCTGCGAGGTACTGGACGCCGGCATCCTGCCGGACGACCTCGAGCGTACCCGGCGCTGCCTGGGTGGCCTGGGTGATGTCGACCTGATCCTCTCCACCGGTGGCGTCTCGGTGGGCGAAGCCGACTACCTTGGCCTGGCCCTGCGCGAAGCTGGCGAGCTGGCGCTGTGGAAGCTGGCGATCAAGCCGGGCAAGCCGTTGACCTTTGGTCACTACCAGGGAGTGCCGGTGATCGGCCTGCCGGGCAACCCGGCCTCGACCCTGGTGACCTTTGGTTTGCTGGCTCGTCCCTACCTGCTGCGCCGGCAAGGCGTGAGCAAGGTCGCGCCGCTGTGCTTCAGCGTGCCAGCCGGGTTCGACTGGCCCAGGCCGGGCAATCGTCGCGAATACCTGCGCGCGCGCATCGAGGACGGCCAGGCGCGCATCTACAAGAACCAGAGTTCCGGGGTGCTGCGCAGCGCGGCCTGGGCCGACGGGGTGGTGGAGGTGCGTGAAGGCACAACGCCGCGCCAAGGCGAGCTGGTGACGTTCATTCCGTTCAGCGAGCTACTTGGCTAGCACGCCGCCCAGGGGGCTGTTGCCTGCGGGGGCCAGCTGGGTCAGGCGCATGTGCACGTTCTCCAGTTGCTGGGCGGCGACGCTCCAGTCATGGCGTTGGCGCACGAATGCCCGGCCGGCCTCGCCGAGCTGGCTCATGCGCGCGGGCTGATTGAGCAGTTGCGTGATAAGCAGCGCCAGTTGGCCGCCATCGTCGCTGCCCAGGTAGTGCTCGCCTGTGTTCACGGTCAGCCCCGAAACCCCCTTGCTGGTGGTGATCACTGGCAATCCCGCGGCCATGGCCTCGAGGATTTTCACCTTGGAGCCGCCAGCATGGCGCAATGGCGCGAAGAATAGCGCCGAGCGGCGTTGCAGCTCGCGCAGGTCGGGTCGATAGCCAACCCACTCGATGCGCGGGTCGTTCCAGTGCAGCTTCCAACTGGCCGGCAGGGCGTGCCCGGCAATGGCCAGGCGCACCGCTGGGTTGCTCATCCATACCTGGGGCAGGATCTCCTCCAGTGCCCATTCGATGGCCTCCAGGTTGGCGCCGTACTCGAAGTTGCCGACGAACAGCAGGCGTTGGCTATGCGGGGTGGGGCGCACATCCTGGTAGTGGTCGCAGTCTACGCCATTGACCACCACGTTCACCGGGCGCCCGCTGATCTGGCCGATCAGCTCGGCGTCGTGGGCGCTGACCGCCACTACCTCGGTGGGCTGGCGTAGCACTCGTTGCTCCCAGCGCCGGTAGCGCCAGCGGTCGAAGGCGTTCAGCGGCCGCAGCCACAGGGGTAGGCGGTCGTGGCAGGCGGCGCCCATCACCGATTCCAGGTAGTGCTCGCTGAGCATGTAGGGCAAGCCGCGGGCCTGCAAGGCCTTCTCGAACGGCTGGAAGCTGTAGCTGTGCTCGATCTGGATCACGTCCCAGGGTTCGTCCAGCAGTTGTTCGAAGCGGTGCCGCAGGCAGGGCGCCAGGCCGTTGATGATGGCGCGCATCGGGTAATCGATGATCGGCGAGGCCAGCAGGTTGAGCGGGCTGTGCAGTGCCCGCCGGGGCAGCACGATCAAGCGTTCGACGAATGGCACCAGGGCCTCGCGCGCAGCCTCGCCCAAGGGTACTTTGGACTGCACCAGCAAGGTGATCCGGTGGCCGTGCTGGGCCAGGGCGCGCAGCAGGTGGTATTGCCGGGTCTTGCTGCCGCTGGTGGTTGGCCAGGGCAGGTAGGGCAGGGTCCAGAGTATGCGCATGAGCCGGATTCCTCGCGGTTGGCCGGTTGTCGGCCCAGGATGGCAAGACGCGCCCACTGGCCGTCACCCGAGGGCGGCGGCCGGGGCGCGTCCATAGATATCAGTAAAGCGTACGATGTCGTCTTCGCCCAGGTACTCGCCGCTCTGTACTTCGATCATCACCAGGTCGATCACCCCGGGGTTGGTCAGGCGATGGCTGCGGCCGGGCTTGATGAAGGTGGACTCGTTGGTGTCGAGCAAGAACTCCTCCTCGCCGTTGGTCACGCAGGCCATGCCGCTGACCACGATCCAGTGCTCGCTGCGGTGGTGATGCATCTGCAGCGACAAGGATTCACCGGGGCGCACCATGATGCGCTTGATCTTGAACCGAGGCCCTTCCTCGAGCACGGTGAACAGGCCCCAGGGACGGGTCACGGTACGGTGCAGGCGATAGGCATCATGGCCCTGGCGCTTGAGCCGCTGGGCGATCAGCTTGACCTCCTGGCTGCGCGCGGCGTCGGCGATCAGCAGCGCGTCGGGGGTGTCGATGACGATCAGGTTGTCCAGCCCCACGGCGCCGACCAGGCGCCGGGGCGCGTCGATGTAGCAGTTGCTGACATCGTGCAGCACGGTTTCGCCGTTGCAATGGTTGCCTTGGTCGTCAGCCGGGCGCAGCTCGCGCACCGCTTCCCAGCTGCCGATATCGCGCCAGCCGATGTCGCAGGGCACCACGGCCACTTGGCTGGAGCGCTCCATCAGCGCGTAGTCGATGGACAGGTCGGGGGCCTGGGCGAAGTGCTCGCCGTCCAGCTCCACCTGCAGGTCGCCAGCGCCTGCCTTGACCTGGCTGGCCTCCAGGCATTGGCCCATGTTGAGCAAGACTTCGGGGGCGTGGGCCTGCAGTTCGGCCAGCAGGGTGTCGACGCGCAGGCAGAACATGCCGGCATTCCACAGGTATCGGCCGTCCTTCAGATAACCCAGTGCCGTGTCTGCGTCGGGTTTTTCGACGAAGCGGGCAACCCGATAGGCCTGCTCGTCGAGCGGCTGGCCCTGTTCTATGTAGCCAAAGCCGGTCTCGGCGCGGGTCGGCAGCA
The DNA here is from genome assembly GCF_057809115.1 of Pseudomonas sp. FG47. Classification (NCBI taxonomy): domain Bacteria; kingdom Pseudomonadati; phylum Pseudomonadota; class Gammaproteobacteria; order Pseudomonadales; family Pseudomonadaceae; genus Pseudomonas; species Pseudomonas sp. FG47. Next base: position 44,554 of record NZ_JBMDJI010000023.1, on the reverse strand, counting down.
GGCCAAAGGTGGTCAGCCAGCCCTGGGAGGCCAGTTGGCGGGCATGCTCGACGGCCTGCTGGAAGGCGTCCTGGTCCTGCACCAGGTGATCGGCGGGCAGTACCAACAGCAGGCTGTCCTCGCCATACAGCCGGGCACAGTGCAGGGCTGCCGCGGCGATGGCGGGGGCGGTGTTGCGGCCGAAGGGTTCGAGGATGAAGTCCAGCGCCAGGCCCTGGGTGCCAAGCTGGCGATATTCGTCCTGGGTGCGGAAGTAGACCTCGCGGTTGGTCACCGTGAGCACGCGTTCCACGCCAGGCAGGGCGCGGGCCCGGCTGAAGGTTTTCTGCAGCAGGCTCATGCCGTCGGGCAGGCGCATGAACGGCTTGGGCATGGCCTCGCGGGACACCGGCCACAATCGGGTGCCGGCGCCGCCAGCGATGATGCAGGGGATCAGAACGCTCATAGTCACAGCCTCGAATCAGGGCGCTGTCGCACAGCGCGAAAACAAGGGAATCACGACCTGCCAGGTATTCGATGACAGAAAGTCAATAAACTGACTTTTACGAGCGGCATCGTCCATGAAGGCCAAATATTTGTCGAATGATGCACCTGTAGCCGCTACCTTTCAATGGTGGCTGTAGGAATTCGTCCTGTTGGGTGTGGGCTGTGGAGCAATCTGCACGCTTGAGTTGTCGAGATTGCGGTAGGGCTTTTCAATCAACAGGGAGCACGACGATGCAGCATTCCAAGGCACTGCTGATCCTGCATGGCAAACAGGCCGGCAACGACGAAGTACGCCTGGCGGTGGGCCAGTTGCGCGAGCGAGGCTGGACCCTGGATGTGCGCCTGACCTGGGAGGCCGGTGATGCCCAGCGCCTGGTCGAGGAGGCCCTGGCCGCCGGTTACGCTCACCTGGTTGCGGGTGGTGGCGACGGTACCTTGCGTGATGTCGCCGAAGCCATGGGGCAGGCGGCGACCCAGGCCAGCCTGGCGTTGTTGCCGCTGGGCACGGCCAATGACTTCGCCAAGGCCGCTGGCGTGCCGCTGACACCACAGGCGGCGCTGGACTTGCTGGAGCAGCCGGCGCAGGCCATTGACCTGGGGCGGGTGGGGGACCAGTTGTTCCTGAACATGGCTACCGGCGGTTTCGGCAGCCAGGTGACCGCCAATACCTCGGAAGACCTGAAGAAGGTCCTGGGCGCGGCGGCCTATCTGTTCACCGGTTTGTCACGCTTCAGCGAACTGCAGGCCGCCGCGGTGGAGCTGCAAGGGCCGGATTTCCACTGGCAGGGGGAGTTGCTGGCGTTGGGTATCGGTAACGGCCGTCAGGCCGGAGGCGGTCATGTGCTGTGCCCGGAGGCCAAGGCCGATGATGGCTTGCTGGATATCGGCATCCTGCCGGCGCCGCAAGAGATGGCCGGCGCGCTGCGCGACCTGCTGGCCGGCGATGGCCTGTTCGTGCGGGCCCGGCTGCCTTGGGTGGAGATCAAGAGCGCCCAGGGCCTGGATATCAACCTCGATGGCGAGCCCTTGCAGGCCGACAGTCTGCGCTTCGAGGCGGTGCCTCGCGCCTTGCGCGTGCACTTGCCGGCGGATTCGCCGCTGCTCAGTCGTCGAGGCTGATGATCCGTTCACGCACGGCGAACAGCACCAAGCCCGCCACGTCGTAGATCTGCAGGCGCTTCATGATCTGCGAGCGATGGGTTTCCACGGTCTTGATCGACAGCCCCAGGCCACTGGCGATCTCGCGGGTGGATTTGCCGCGCACGATCAGGCGCAGGATCTCCAGCTGGCGCGCCGTCAGGTTGTGGCGGTCGTCGCTGGGCTGCTTGCCGCTGTGCGCGCGCAGCAGCGCCTGGTTGATCACGGTGTGGGCGATGGCCGGGCTCAGGTAGCGCTCGTCGCTGCGCAATGCCGCCAGAGCCTGCTCCAGCTCGGTGGCGGTGGTGTCCTTGAGCAGGTAGCCGTGGGCGCCGCTTTCCAGGGCGCGCATGATCAGGTCCGGGTCGGTGTGCATCGACAGGATCAGCACCTTGCACAGGCAACCGTTTGCGCGCAGTTGCGTGAGGGCGTCCAGGCCGCTGGTGGTGCGCATGGAAATATCCAGCAGGACGATGTCCGGGTCCAGGCGCAGAACATGCTCGAGCAACTGGCCACCATCATCGGCCTCGCCAATCACGGTGTAGCCGGGGATGTCCGAGACCAATGCTCGTACGCCTGCGCGGATCAGGGAGTGGTCGTCCACCAGCAGTAATCTACAGGTCATCGGGGGCAGGGGTCCTGGCGCGTTCCTGGCTGCGTGGCGGCCAGGGGAAAAGTGCATCGATTCGGGTGCCTTGGCCGGGCTGGCTGGTGATGCTCAGGCTGCCTTGCAGGGCGGTCACCCGTTCCTGCATGCCGGCCATGCCGCGCTGGCCGGCATCGGCCGGGGCCGGCTCGGGCACGAAACCGTCGCCATCATCCTGGATCGACAGGGCCAGGCCTGCCGGTGTGCGCTGCAGGCGGACCACCAGGTTGCGCGCGCTGGCGTGGCGCAGCATGTTGGTGACCGCTTCCTGGGTGATGCGGAACGCGGCCATGGCCACGTCGTCGTTGATCCCGCCCAGGCGTTGCTGGCACTCCAGGCTCCAGTGCACCTCGGTGTTTTCCAGGGTGCGCAGCAGGTGCGCGCGCAGGCTCGCTTCCAGGCCGAGGCTGGCCAGCTGGCGTGGGTTGAGGATGGCCGAGACGTCACGGACGTTGCCCAGGGTCTGCTCCAGGGTGCTGCGCAAGGTGCCGCAATGCGCTTGCAGCTCTGTCGGTACCCGGCGTTGCAGCCAGTCGAGCTGAAGCTTGGCGGCGGTAAGCAACTGGCCGATGTCGTCGTGCAGTTCGCGGCTCAGGCGCTGGCGTTCACTCTCCTGAACCTGGAGCATGCGGGTTGCCAGTTCCGCCGGGCGCAGGCTGATCGAGCGTGCCCAGTGCCGCAGGTGCCAGCCCGCGCCGATCATGGCCGCCAACTGCAGCAGCAACAGGCTGGCCGAGAGCGGCTGGGTTTGCAGGTAGCACACCAGGTTCGCTGCCAGCGAGGCGACGCACAGCAACACCGTCGTCCAGCGCAGCAGGGCAACTCTGGAGCGGCAACGCTGGAGAAACTTCAAGCGTGGGAGCATAGATAGGGAAGCCACTGAGTTATTGCTGATGAAAGCATTGCACATGCCCAACCCGGGTTATCGGCGTCCCGTTTTGCATCAAGCACTGGGGCTGCGGCCAATCGCCCGCTGTTCAACGGTGCGCATGTTCGAAAGTGCGCATGTTAGCACTTTGATTGAATTTGGTCGCGCGGGGATAACCGCTTGAAACCTCGGAGTTTCCGGGCTGTGGCGGATCGAGCCGGTGGGCGCGCAGCTAGCAGAGTGCCATTATTAAATGATGTTTCCAAAGCGTCTGAATCAACTAAGAATCATCTGCGGGAAAATATTTGGTAAAACTTGATCAACTTGGCAAGTTGTGGCGACTTACTTGTCGCCGCCCACCCGTTTAGTGCGCACGCTCAGGTATGACCAGGCCGTGTGTGGTCTGTCGGTCGCCGGGATGCGGGTGGGTGCAAAGGCTACCCGCTGCATGGCACGGCGCGCACAGTTGTCCACTTGGTTGCCCAAGCAGGCTGGCCAGCTCGCCGAGCAGCTGTTGCTGTTCCTCGGTATCCAGGTCGAGGCGACCGCAGTGCGGGTCGACCAGTTCCAGTTGCCAGGCCAGCAGGGTCAGGCAGGCCGTCAGCGCCGGCAGGGCTGGACCGTGCAGATGCTGCTGGGCACAGGCAGGGGCCAGCACTTGCTGCAGGGTGCGGGTGTAGTGGGCGATTTCGACCAGGCCAAGTGCGTCGGCGCGCAAGGCCAGGGTGTCGAGGGTTTCGGTGAGGCAGTGGCAGGCGTCGGCGTCGTTGTCGATCAGTTCCAGGTGCTGCAGGCACTCCTGGGCCCTGGCCAGCAGGACCTGCGCATCTTGCAGGAAGTCCGGCACGGCGCCGTTGTGCAGTGGCGTGCTATCCATCATGGCTCCCCGGTGTCAGGGATTGGCCACACCAAGATGATCGCTAGCAAAAGCCTGACTCCGTTCATGCATTGAGAATGGCGTCACATTAATGGCTAATGGATATCGCGAACATCAGGTTGCACCCGATTGCTACTAAGGGTTTCCCTGATGCAGATTCAGGGGGGCTGTTCGTCGGGGGAGGCACGAAGGGGTGGCGTGGCAGCAGTAAAGCATGATGGTAAAGTGATATCAATCACCCTGCATGGCTTTTTCCATCAGGGGTCAAGCTGGGGCGGCATCCGCCGATACAGGGCTGATGCAACCACTTTTTCCGACTCAAGCCTGGGGGCTGTGCAATGGCAGGCATTCTCGACACGGTAGACCAACGTACGCAACTGGTGGGTGAGAACCGCCTGGAAATTCTCATGTTCCGCCTGGCCGGCCGCCAGTTGTTCGCCATCAACGTCTTCAAGGTCCAGGAGGTGCTGCAGCTGCCCAAGCTGACCCTGATGCCACAGCGTCACGCCTTCGTCTGCGGGGTGGTCAACCTGCGTGGCCAGACCCTGCCGGTGATCGACCTGTCCCAGGCGATCGGCATGCGCCCGCTGCAGCCGGGGCCGGACAGCACCATCATCGTCACCGAGTACAATCGCTCGGTGCAGGCCTTCCTGGTCGGTGGCGTCGACCGCATCGTCAACATGAACTGGGAAGCCATCATGCCGCCGCCAACCAGCGCCGGCCGCCAACACTACCTTACGGCGATCACCAAGGTCGACGAGAAGCTGGTGGAAATCATCGACGTGGAAAAGGTGCTGGCCGAGATCGTGCCTTACAGTGCCAAGGTCTCGCGCGACAAGCTCGAGGACCCGCTGCTGGCCCGCGCTCGCGGCCGCGAAGTGTTGCTGGTGGACGACTCCAGCGTGGCCCTGGCGCAGTTGCGTGAAACCCTGTCGCAATTGGGCGTGAAGCTGCATACGGCCAGCGATGGTCTCAAGGCGCTGCGCCTGCTCAAGGGTTGGGCCGATGCCGGGGAGGATGTCTGCGAAAAACTGCTGATGGTCTTCACCGATGCCGAAATGCCCGAGATGGACGGCTACCGGCTGACCACCGAGATCCGCAACGATCCGCGCCTGCGTGGCCTGTACGTGGTGCTGCACACCTCGCTGTCGGGCAGCTTCAACGAATCGATGGTGAAGAAAGTCGGTTGCGACAACTTCCTCTCCAAATTCCAGCCGGATCGTCTGGTGGAGGTGGTGCGCCAGCGCTTGAGCCTGGATCACGCCGCAGTGTAATCATCGCCCGCCTACGTATAAGCTTGGCGTTTCAACTGGCGCAAGGCGGGCAAGGATGTTTCTGAGTGCGTTGTATCGTTATCCGGTGAAGTCGGCGCAGGCCCAGAGTCTATCGGTGTCGCCTGTGGGCAACCTGGGATTGCAGGGGGACCGGCGCTGGTTGGTGGTGGAGGCGGAGAATGGCCGTTTTCTCACGCAGCGGGCCTGGCCGCGGCTCGGGCAGATCAGTGCCGATTATGGCGCCCAGGGCCAGTTGCTGCTGGCCGCGCCGGGGCGGCCAGCGCTGGAAGTGCCGGTGCCGGCCGCCGATGATGAGCTGCGGGGCGTCACCATCTGGCGTGACACCTTGCGCGTCCCCGATGCCGGCGATGCCGCTGCGGCCTGGCTCAGTGAGCTGCTGGGTAAATCGGTAAGGCTGGTGCATTGCCCTGAGCAGCGGGCCCGGTACCTGCCCAGCGGCTATGGCTTGAACAGTGATCGGGCAGCCTTCCCTGACGGTTTTCCGCTGTTGCTGATCGGCCAGGCCTCGCTGGATGAGCTGAGTCGCCGGGTCGGGCGCTCCATGGAGATGTTGCGTTTTCGCCCGAACCTGGTGGTCCAGGGCGCCGAGCCATTTGCCGAAGACGGTTGGAAACGCATCCGCATCGGCGACATGACCTTCCGTGTGCTAAAGCCCAGTGTACGCTGCATTCTCACCACCCTCGACCCCGCCACTGGCGAACGCAGCGCCGACCGGGAACCCTTGACTACCCTCAAGACATTCCGCGAGCGGGAAGGGGATGTGCTATTTGGCCAGAACCTGGCGGTGGATGGCGAGGGTAAACTGAAGGTGGGAATGGCGGTTGAGGTTGTCGAGTAAGGCGCGGTGAGGCGTTGGGCGATAGTCTTGCCGCGCTGCTGAAATCGAACGCCGCCCGCGCGGGCGGCGCTCGATCGCATAGGCGCTGGAGCGCCTTCGGCGGACGATCACATATCGTCGAAATACCGCTCATGCCAATCCACCAGCGGTTGCGGTGAATTGAGCTTCTGCCCATAGATGACCGAGTACGACAGCACGTTCTGCACGTATTGGCGGGTCTCGTCGAACGGAATCGACTCCACCCACACATCGAAGCTCAGGTGCTTGGCGCCCTTGAGCCACTGGCGCACGCGGCCGGGGCCGGCATTGTAGGCCGCCGAGGCCAGTACCCGGTTGCCGTTGAACTGGCTGTGCACCTGGCTCAGGTAGGCGGCGCCGAGTTGGATGTTCTTGTCCGGATTGAGCACCTGGGCCGGCGAGGCCAGAGGAATACTGAACTTGCGCGCGGTCTCCTTGGCGGTGCCTGGCATCAGTTGCATCAGGCCACTGGCGCCGACGCTGGAGCGGGCATCTTCCATGAAGGCGCTCTCCTGGCGGGTGATGGCGAATACCCAGCTCGAATGCAGGCCGCGAACCTTGGCCTCGCGCACCAGGGTGTCGCGGTGGGCCATGGGGAAGCGGATATCCAGGTCGTCCCAGTACTGCGCCTGGCTGATGGTGCGAATGGCCGGGAAGTACCAGCGCATGTCATAGGCCAGGCGTGCCTGGGCGACCATCTCGTCACGGTTGAAGTGGCGGCTGACGTGGTACCACTCGCGGCGGCCCTCGACGATCTGGCCGCGGGCATGGAACTCCAGGGCGCGGCGCACGCCGGGGGTATTGCGCACCTTGTTGATCACCGCCTGGCTCAGCACCAGCGGCTTGTTGTTCAGCTGGTAAGGGGTTTGCGCCCGGTCGGCGGCGAGGAAGCCGTAGAAGTCGCGCTCGCGGGCCACGGTCTTGTACAACAGCGGAATTTGCGGGTTGTTCGGTTGCGCCAGCTCCAGGCTGCGCGCCTGCCAGTATTTCCAGCGGTTGCTGCTGGCCAGGTCCTGGGGCAGGCGCTTGGTCAGCTCGTAGGCGTCCTCCCAACGGCCCAGGCGCAGCAGCAGGCGCATGCGCCATTCGCTGACGGTGTTGTCGCGCAACTCGGGGTCGTAACGGGTCATCAGCTCGAGGGCGCGCGGGTCGTAGCGGCGGGCCAGGGTCAGGCCGATCTCGCGGGCGATGGCGACTTTCTCGTCGCGGGAGAAGTGCATGCGCTGGGCGTAGTCGTCGAGCAGCGCCATGGCCTGTTCAGGGTTTTGCCGGGCCAGGCGGCGCAAGCCGAGGCTGACCACGTCCGACATGGCCTCGTTGACCGGGGTGAAGCGCGAGGGCTGGTTGAGCAACTCTGGTTTTTGCGCCACGTCGAGCAGCAGCTTGCCTTGCGGGCCGAGGGTGGTGAGGGTTTTCACCAGGTTGTTGGCCAGGCCGTAATTGCGCGCCTGGGCCGCCAGCTTGGCGCGCTGCCAGCGCTTGGCCTCGGTTAGCTGGCCTTCGGCGGCCCACAGGGCGAACAGGGTGTCGCAGGCAGCAGGCTGCGACTTGCCGACGTTCCACAGTTTTTCCGCCGTGGCGAAGCCTTCGGCGCGCAGGCCATGGCTGAGCTGGTACTGGCCATTGAGGCAGTCCAGTTCGGTGAAGTTAAGCTTGGCGTCATAGTACTTGGTGAAGGTGGTCCATTCGCCGCGCTCGGCCAGCCAGCGCAGCCAGCGCAGCTTCATCCAGTTGGCCTGGGGCAGGTCGCCATGGGCGGCGAGGAAGCCTTCGATCTCCTGGTTGCTGGCGCTTTTCAGGCGCGCGGTCAGTTCGTCGTAGGTCAGGTACGGCGTCAGTGGATAGTCGCGCAGCGCCTGGGAGTAGCGCAGGTACGGGCCCTTGTCGCCCTTGGCCAGGGCGCGCTTGGCTTCGTCGTAGTACTGGCGTTGTTGGCTGAGGTCGGCGGCCTGTGCGGCACTCGCGGCGGTGGCGGTGAGCAGCAGGGCGGAAGCAAGTTGTAGCAGGCGGCTGCGCATGATACGTCCGGGCAGTTGAACCAGTGAGAGTGACGGCGGAGCCAGCACTGTTGGGTATTACTGCCTAGCTTAGCCGGTTGCCGGGGAGCGGTGAAAGCACTGTGCTTGTATCGAGTTGTTATCCGACGCCGGGCAGCGGGAAACGTGTCGCTGATGCCGTGGCGGGGCAAGTCAGGTAGAATGCGCGCCCGGTTTTTGGAGAAGATCATGACCCTGCTCAAATTAAGCGATGTGTCCCTCGCATTCGGCGCCATGCCGCTGCTGGACAAGGTTTCCTGGCAGATCGCCCGAGGCGAGCGGGTGTGCATCATCGGCCGCAACGGCACGGGCAAGTCGAGCATGCTGCGCCTGGTCAAGGGCGAGCAGAAGCCTGACGATGGCGATATCTGGCGTGCCCCAGGGCTGAAGATCGGCGAGTTGCCGCAGGAACTGCCGGTAGCCGACGAGCGCTCCGTGTTCGACGTGGTGGCGGCGGGGTTGGACGGCGTCGGCGAGCTGCTGGCGCAATACCACCACCTGAGCCAGAACATCCACGGCGATGAAGACCTGGACAAGCTCATGCATGTCCAGCACGAACTGGAAGCCCGTGACGGCTGGCGTTTGCAGCAGGTGGTCGAGAGCACCCTGAGCCGCCTGCAACTGCCAGCCGACAAGACCCTTGCCGAGCTGTCCGGTGGCTGGCGCCGCCGTGTGCTGCTGGCCCAGGCGCTGGTGTCCGAGCCCGATCTGCTGCTGCTCGACGAGCCGACCAACCACCTGGACATCGGTGCCATCGCCTGGCTCGAAGAGGCCCTGAGCGGTTTCAACGGCGCCGTGCTGTTCATCACCCACGACCGTTCCTTCCTGCAGAACCTGGCCACGCGCATCCTCGAACTGGACCGTGGCGGGCTGATCGACTGGAACGGCGACTACGCCAGCTTCCTGGTGCACAAGGAAGCCGAGCTGGCCGCCGAGGCCACCGCCAATGCGCTGTTCGATAAGCGCCTGGCCCAGGAAGAGGTGTGGATCCGCCAGGGCATCAAGGCCCGGCGTACCCGCAACGAAGGCCGCGTGCGTGCGCTCAAGGCGTTGCGCGTCGAGCGTGGCGAGCGCCGTGAGCGCCAGGGCAAGGCCAACATCCAGATCGAGGTGGCGGACAAGTCCGGCAAGCAGGTGATGCTGCTCGAGGATGTCAGCTTTGCCCATGCCGGCGGGCCGAAACTGGTCAAGGACTTCTCCATGGTGCTGCAGCGCCAGGACCGCATTGGCCTGCTCGGCGCCAACGGCACTGGCAAGACCACCTTGCTCAAGCTGATGCTCGGCGATCTGGAACCGACCAGCGGCAAGGTCGAGCGCGGCACCAAGCTGGAAGTGGCGTATTTCGATCAGATGCGCCACCAGCTCGACCTGGAAAAGACCGTCATCGACAACCTTGCCGAAGGGCGTGACTTCATCGAGATCGATGGGCAGAACCGCCACGTGCTCAGCTATCTCGGCGATTTCCTGTTCAGCCCGCAGCGTGCCCGTACCCCGGTCAAGGCGCTGTCCGGTGGCGAGCGCGCGCGTCTGCTGCTGGCCAAGCTGTTCAGCAAGCCGGCCAACCTGCTGGTGCTGGACGAACCGACCAATGACCTGGATGTCGAGACCCTCGAGCTGCTCGAAGAGGTGTTGTCCAACTACAAGGGCACCGTGCTGATGGTCAGCCACGACCGGGCCTTCCTCGACAACGTGGTCACCAGCACCCTGGTGTTCGAAGGCGAAGGGCGGGTGCGTGAGTATGTCGGTGGCTACGAGGACTGGATCCGCCAAGGTGGTTCGCCCAAGCTGCTGGGCGTGACCGAGAGCAAGGGCGGCAAGTCCGAGCTCAACAGCGCGGTGGTCGAGAAGGTGGCCGAGCCGGTTGCGCCGGCTGCGGTCGCCGCGGCGCCCGACGCGTCGAAGAAGAAGCTCAGCTACAAGTTGCAGCGTGAGCTGGAAATGCTGCCGGGGCAGATCGACGAGGTGGAGCAGCGCATGGCCGAGGTGCAGGAAGAAGTGAGCGCTGCCGATTTCTATCAGCGACCGATTGCCGAAACTTCGGCGGTACTGGCCAAGCTCGAAAAACTGCAGGGTGAGCTGGACACGCTGGTGGAGCGCTGGGCTGAGCTCGAAGGTTGAGTAATGCTTTCGGCCCGTTCGCCGGCAAGCCGGCTCCTACACAAACCTCGTGGGAGCCGGCTTGCCGGCGCAGCTTATTCTTTCTTCAGTAGGCGTACTGCCAGCACATCGCAAGGTGCGCCGTGCAGCACGTCGTTGGCGGTGGAGCCCAGCAGCAGCGCCAGGCCGTGGCGGCCATGGCTGCCGACCACGATCAGGTCGCACTTCTGATCCTTGGCCAGCTGATGGATTTCCTGGCGCGGCTGGCCGTAGACCAGGTGCGAGTCGCCGCGATTGATATCCGGGTACTTGTTATACAGGCGCTCCATGCGTTCCTTGGCCTGGTCGAACTGTTGCTGCTGCAACTGCGACAGGTCCATCGGCACGTCGCCGCCGAAGGCCATGGCCATGGGCTCGACGATATGCACCAGGGAAACCTTGGCGCCGGTGGGTTCGGCGAGCTTCATGGCACGCTTGATCACCGGGTCGCATTCTTCGGTCAGGTCGACAGCGACCAGAAGATGTTCGTAGGACATGTGAGTACTCCTGACAATCGCGATAGTAGAAGTATGGTCGCTTTCGTGCGGGGCGTTGGTGAAACCTGGATAACCCGCTCATTTGCAACGCTTTATAAGGTCTACAGATATGACGGTATGGCTGGTGGTGTCAATCCTTGCGGTGATGCTCAGCCCGCTTGCCTGGCTGCGCCAGTCGCGCAAGCAGGGCGAGCAGATGAGCCTGCGCCTTGAGGCTCGGCGCATGGGCCTGGCCATGCAACTGGCGCCGCAGCAGTGGCCGCACTGGCTGGAAAACCAGCCGCCAAGCCCCTGCCCGCAGTACCACCGGGCGCGCCGCCGCGGGCACGCGGACAGCTGGTGCTACTGGCAGATCACCCCGGGTATGTGGTGGAACCAGTGGCGTGAACCGTGCGAGGACGCGCGCCTGGCCGAGGTCTTCGCGCGCTTGCCCGCCACGGTGTACAAGGTCGAGGCCGACAGCCGCATGATCGTCCTGTACTGGAGCGAGCGGGGCGATAAATCTGTTTTGCAGGATATTGCCCGGTTCTTCGACAGCCTCGCCTGACCCCGCCCTTAAACGCACCGCGCCGCGCCAGAGCTGAACAGCCTTGGCGCGGCGCGGTGCGTTCTGCTGCGCAGAAAAAGGCCAGGCAGGCCGGAAACACTTGCAATCACAGGCAGTGTAGTCAGTGCCGCTCTGCGCGTTTGAATAATTGCGGCTGCCGTCGTTCGCTGATGGTCTATCGCTGACATGAATGATCGGCAATCACTGTCATCATGTTTCCTGCCCGGCGGGTAGAAGATGACTGGAAAGTCGCGTTTTCAAGGTGCGCGGGAGCATTTGACAACGTCGATCTTTTCGGAGAATGTGTGCACACCCAAATCAAACGGGCGTATGAATTGAGCGTTTGTATGTCAGACGGCTCTTACGAATCCCGATTAGCGCGCCGGCGGGTGTGCCTGGGGGAGGGGATCGGATCCACCGGCCCTTTCGCCAGTGATCGGCGTGTACAGTTCAGCTTCCATATCGTGGAGATCAGTTGATGATTTACGAAGGTAAAGCCATCACGGTTAAGGCTCTTGAAAGCGGCATCGTCGAACTGCAGTTCGACCTCAAGGGTGAGTCCGTCAACAAGTTCAACCGCCTCACTCTGAACGAGCTGCGCCAGGCAGTGGACGCGATCAAGGCCGATGCGTCGGTCAAGGGCGTGATCGTCAGCAGTGGCAAGGACGTGTTCATCGTCGGCGCCGACATCACCGAGTTCGTCGACAACTTCAAGCTGCCCGAGGCCGAACTGGTCGCCGGCAACCTGGAAGCCAACCGCATTTTCAGTGACTTCGAAGACCTGCAGGTGCCGACCGTCGTCGCCATCAACGGTATCGCCCTGGGTGGCGGCCTGGAGATGTGCCTGGCCGCCGACTACCGGGTCATGTCCAGCACCGCCAAGATCGGCCTGCCGGAAGTCAAGCTGGGCATCTACCCAGGCTTTGGCGGCACCGTGCGCCTGCCGCGCCTGATCGGCTCGGACAACGCCATCGAGTGGATCGCCTCGGGCAAGGAAAACCGCGCCGAAGACGCCCTGAAGGTCGGCGCCGTCGATGCCGTGGTGACCCCTGAACTGTTGCAGGCCGGCGCCCTGGACCTGGTCAAGCGCGCCATCAGCGGCGAGCTGGACTACAAGGCCAAGCGCCAGCCGAAACTGGAAAAACTCAAGCTCAACGCCATCGAACAGATGATGGCCTTCGAGACCGCCAAGGGCTTCGTCGCCGGCCAGGCCGGCCCGAACTACCCGGCCCCGGTCGAAGCCATCAAGAGCATCCAGAAAGCCGCCAATTTCGGTCGCGACAAGGCCCTGGAAGTCGAGGCCGCCGGCTTCGCCAAGCTGGCCAAGACCTCGGTCGCCGAAAGCCTGATCGGCCTGTTCCTCAATGACCAGGAACTCAAGCGCAAGGCCAAGGCCCATGACGAGATCGCCCACGAAGTGAAGCAGGCCGCCGTGCTCGGCGCCGGCATCATGGGTGGCGGCATCGCCTACCAGTCGGCGGTCAAGGGCACCCCGATCCTGATGAAGGACATCCGCGAGGATGCCATCCAGCTGGGCCTGAACGAAGCCTCCAAGCTGCTCGGCAAGCGCGTCGAGAAGGGTCGCCTGACCCCGGCGAAGATGGCCGAGGCGCTCAATGCCATCCGTCCGACCCTGTCCTACGGCGACTTCGCCAATGTCGACATCGTCGTCGAAGCCGTGGTCGAGAACCCGAAGGTCAAGCAGGCTGTGCTGGCCGAGGTGGAAGGGCAGGTGAAGGAAGACGCCATCCTCGCGTCCAACACCTCGACCATCTCCATCAACCTGCTGGCCAAGGCGCTCAAGCGCCCGGAAAACTTCGTCGGCATGCACTTCTTCAACCCGGTGCACATGATGCCGCTGGTGGAAGTGATTCGTGGCGAGAAGTCCAGTGACGTGGCGGTCGCCACCACCGTGGCCTATGCCAAGAAGATGGGCAAGAACCCGATCGTGGTCAACGACTGCCCGGGCTTTTTGGTCAACCGTGTGCTGTTCCCGTACTTCGGCGGCTTCGCCAAGCTGGTCAGCGCCGGTGTCGACTTCGTGCGCATCGACAAGGTCATGGAGAAGTTCGGCTGGCCAATGGGCCCGGCCTACCTGATGGACGTGGTCGGCATCGACACCGGCCACCATGGCCGCGACGTGATGGCTGAAGGCTTCCCGGACCGCATGAAGGACGAGCGCCGCTCGGCCGTCGACGCCCTGTACGAGGCCAATCGCCTGGGCCAGAAGAACGGCAAGGGCTTCTATGCCTACGAGACCGACAAGCGCGGCAAGCCGAAGAAGGTCGCCGACGCCACGGTGCTCGACGTGCTCAAGCCGATCGTCTTCGAACAGCGCGAAGTCAGCGACGAAGACATCATCAACTGGATGATGATCCCGCTGTGCCTGGAGACCGTGCGCTGCCTGGAAGACGGCATCGTCGCCACCGCCGCCGAAGCCGACATGGGCCTGGTCTACGGCATTGGCTTCCCTCCCTTCCGCGGTGGCGCGCTGCGCTACATCGATGCGATCGGGGTCGCCGAGTTCGTCGCGCTGGCCGACAAGTACGCCGATCTGGGGCCGCTGTACCACCCCACTGCGAAGCTGCGCGAAATGGCCAAGAACGGCCAGCGCTTCTTCAACTGAGCGCCCAACGAGCTAGAGCGAGAATACTGATATGAGCCTGAATCCAAGAGACGTGGTGATTGTCGACTTCGGTCGCACGCCGATGGGCCGCTCCAAGGGTGGCATGCACCGCAACACCCGTGCCGAGGACCTGTCCGCGCACCTGATCAGCAAGCTGCTGGAACGCAACGACAAGGTCGATCCGAAAGAAGTCGAGGACGTGATCTGGGGCTGCGTCAACCAGACCCTGGAGCAGGGCTGGAACGTCGCGCGCATGGCCTCGCTGATGACCCAGATCCCGCACACCGCCGCGGCGCAGACCGTCAGCCGCCTGTGCGGCTCGTCGATGAGCGCGCTGCACACCGCCGCCCAGGCGATCATGACTGGCAACGGCGACGTGTTCGTGGTTGGCGGCGTGGAGCACATGGGCCACGTCAGCATGATGCATGGCGTCGACCCCAACCCGCACCTGTCCTTGCACGCCGCCAAGGCTTCCGGGATGATGGGGCTCACCGCCGAGATGCTCGGCAAGATGCACGGCATCACCCGTGAACAACAGGATCTGTTCGGCCTGCGTTCGCACCAGCTCGCCCACAAGGCGACGGTCGAAGGCAAGTTCAAGGACGAGATCATCCCGATCCAGGGCTACGATGAGAACGGCTTCCTGAAGGTCTTCGACTACGACGAGACCATTCGCCCGGAAACCACCCTCGAGGGCCTGGCGTCGCTGAAACCGGCGTTCAACCCCAAAGGCGGTACCGTCACTGCCGGTACTTCGTCGCAGATCACCGACGGTGCTTCGTGCATGATCGTCATGTCCGGCCAGCGCGCCATGGACCTGGGGATTCAGCCGTTGGCGGTGATCCGTTCGATGGCCGTGGCGGGTGTCGACCCGGCGATCATGGGCTACGGCCCGGTGCCGGCAACGCAGAAAGCCCTCAAGCGCGCGGGCTTGAGCATCGCTGACATCGACTTCTTCGAGCTCAACGAAGCCTTTGCCGCACAGGCCCTGCCGGTGCTCAAGGACTTGAAAGTGCTCGACAAGCTGGATGAGAAGGTTAACCTGCACGGCGGCGCCATCGCCCTGGGCCACCCGTTCGGTTGCTCTGGTGCGCGGATTTCCGGCACCCTGCTCAACGTCATGAAGCAAAATGGCGGTACCCTGGGCGTTGCGACCATGTGTGTCGGCCTGGGTCAAGGCATCACCACTGTCTTCGAACGCGTCTGATCGCGTTGCGGGACAGCAGCCGGGGCCTCGTGCCCCGGCTTTTGTTTTTTACAGGATTTGTTCAAGAGGGCGAGCGACATGCAGATACAACCTGGTGTGTACCGGCATTACAAAGGCCCTGAATATCGCGTGTTCAGCGTGGCACGCCATTCCGAGAGCGAAGAGTGGATGGTGTTCTACCAGTGCCTGTATGGTGACTACAGCTTCTGGGTCAGGCCGCTTTCGATGTTCCAGGAGTCCGTCGAGGTTGACGGCGAGCAGGTGCCACGCTTTGCTTTGGTCAAGGCCGAAGAAGGCTTGCCTGAGCTGCATGGCAAGGCGCGTGAGTGATAGACCGCGCTTGACCTCACTCTTTTGCCACTATATATAGCGGTGCCGCGTCTGGCACCTGACGCGTTTTTCATCTTCAGATTCAGGAATACTCCGATCCATGGGCAAATCGCTGGTCATTGTGGAATCCCCGGCCAAGGCCAAGACCATCAACAAGTACCTGGGCAGCCAGTACGTGGTGAAGTCGAGTATCGGCCATATCCGAGACCTTCCCACCAGCGGTTCCGCCAGTGCGAGCAAGGAACCGGCGGCCAAGCGCGGCAAGGCCGCGGCCGAGGCTCCGGCCTTGTCGCCGAAGGAGAAGGCGCGCCGCACCCTGGTCGCACGCATGGGCGTCGACCCCGAGTCGGGCTGGAAGGCCAAGTACGAGATCCTTCCCGGCAAGGAGAAGGTCATCGAGGAACTGCGCCGCCTGGCCAAGGATGCCGACACCATCTATCTCGCAACCGACTTGGATCGCGAGGGGGAAGCCATTGCCTGGCACCTGCGCGAAGCCATTGGTGGTGACGACAGCCGCTACAAGCGCGTGGTGTTCAACGAGATCACCAAGAAAGCCATCCAGGAAGCGTTTTCCCAGCCGGGCGAACTCGATATCGATCGGGTCAATGCCCAGCAAGCACGGCGCTTCCTTGACCGCGTGGTGGGCTATATGGTCTCGCCGCTGCTGTGGGCCAAGATCGCCCGCGGGCTGTCGGCTGGCCGTGTGCAATCCGTGGCGGTTAAGCTGGTGGTCGAGCGTGAGCGCGAGATCCGTGCGTTCAATCCGGAAGAGTACTGGGAAGTTCACGCCGACCTGGGTACCGCGAAGAGCGCCAAGGTGCGTTTCGAAGTGGCGCGCGAGAAAGGCGAAGCCTTCAAGCCGCTGAACGAAGCCCAGGCCATGGCCGCGCTGGAGAAACTCAAGTCCTCCAGCTACAGCGTCAGCAAGCGTGAAGACCGGCCGACCAGCAGCAAGCCTTCAGCGCCGTTCATCACCTCCACCCTGCAGCAGGCCGCCAGCAATCGCCTGGGCTTCGGGGTGAAGAAGACCATGATGATGGCCCAGCGTCTGTACGAAGCCGGCTACATCACCTATATGCGTACCGACTCGACCAACCTGTCGATCGACGCGGTGGAGATGGCCCGCAGCTACATCGAGAACGAATTCGGCAAGCAGTACCTGCCGGCCGCGCCGATCGTCTACGGTAGCAAGGAAGGGGCACAGGAGGCGCACGAGGCGATTCGCCCGTCCGACGTCAACACCCACCCGACCAAGCTCAGCGGCATGGAGCGTGATGCCGAGCGCCTGTACGAGCTGATCTGGCGCCAGTTCCTGGCCTGCCAGATGCCGCCTGCGCAATACCTGTCGACCAGCGTCACCGTGGTGGCCGGCGACTTCGAGCTGCGCGCCAAGGGCCGTATCCTCAAGTTTGACGGTTATACCCGTGTACTGCCGCAGCAGAGCAAGCCGGGCGAGGACGACGTGCTGCCGGAAATGGCCCAGGGCGAGGTGCTCAAGCTGATTCAACTCGACCCGAGCCAGCACTTCACCAAGCCGCCGGCGCGCTTCACCGAAGCCAGCCTGGTCAAGGAGATGGAAAAGCGCGGTATCGGGCGCCCGTCGACCTACGCGGCGATCATCTCGACCATCCAGGACCGCGGCTACGTAACGCTGCACAACCGTCGTTTCTACTCCGAGAAGATGGGCGATATCGTCACCGAGCGCTTGTCGGAGAGCTTCGCCAACCTGATGGACTACGGCTTCACCGCCGGCATGGAAGAGAACCTCGACGATGTGGCCCAGGGCGAGCGTGACTGGAAGAACGTCCTCGACGAGTTCTACGGCGATTTCAGCAAGAAACTGCTGACAGCCGAGTCCAGCGAGCACGGCATGCGTGCCAACCAGCCGACCCTGACCAACATTGCGTGCAAGGAATGCGGGCGGCCGATGATGATCCGCACCGCTTCCACCGGTGTGTTCCTTGGCTGCTCGGGCTACAGCCTGCCGCCGAAGGAGCGTTGCAAGGCCACCGTCAACCTGGTGCCGGGCGACGAAATCGCTGCTGACGACGAAGGTGAGTCGGAGTCGCTGGTATTGCGTGGCAAGCACCGTTGCCCGATCTGCGCCACGGCGATGGACGCCTACCTGCTCGACGAGAAGCGCAAGCTGCACATCTGCGGTAACAACCCGGACTGCGTCGGCTACGAGATCGAGGAAGGCAACTACCGCATCAAGGGCTACGAAGGTCCGAGCCTGGAATGCGACAAGTGCGGCAGCGAGATGCAGCTCAAGACCGGCCGTTTCGGCAAGTTCTTCGGCTGTACCAACCCAAGCTGCAAGAACACCCGCAAGCTGCTCAAGAGCGGCGAGGCGGCGCCACCGAAGATGGACAAGGTGGACATGCCCGAGCTCAAGTGCGAGAAGGTCGACGATACCTACGTGCTGCGTGACGGTGCTTCGGGCTTGTTCCTGGCTGCAAGCCAGTTCCCGAAAAACCGCGAAACCCGTGCGCCGCTGGTGCTGGAGATCGTCCCACACAAGCACGAGATCGATCCGAAGTATCACTTCCTCTGCGAAGCGCCACAGAAGGACCCGGAAGGGCGCCCGGCGGTGATCCGCTACAGCCGCAAGACCAAGGAGCAGTACGTGCAGTCCGAGGTTGACGGCAAGCCTACCGGCTGGAAGGCGTTCTACGACGGCAAGGCGTGGAAGGTCGAAGACAAGCGCTGATCCGAGCTTCTGGCTTATCGCGGGGCAAGTCGCATCGACGCACCGATGCGACTTGCCCCGCGAGCGTTTGTGCTTGCGGCAGGGCGGGCCAATCCCTGACACTGCGATATCGCCTTGCTGCTCATGGGAGGTCATCGAACATGGCCCAGGAACGCTACACCCGCACCAACCAGAAACTGTTTTTTGCCGGCCTGGCCCTGGAAGCCATGGCCAGGGCCGAACAGAGCCAGGCGCTGAATGCCCAGGGCCTGATCCAGGCCGAGCGCGAGTCGGCGCTGTTCCACCTGTACGGCGCGCTGTTGGGCCTGTGCCATGAGATCGCGGGTTTCTACCGTTTGCCAGTGGCGGCCACTGTCGAGCAGGCGCTTGCCGAGGAAGCGCTCAATAACATCGCCATTCCCGAGGTAGGTGAAATGCTCGAACTGGTGAGCCACCGGGAAACCTGGCTGACGCAACTGTTGGCGGCTTATGCCGATTTGTTCCGACCACCGGTCGTGAAGAAAACCGTCAAAACCGACGTCACCCAGCCGCTGATCCAGGCCGTCAGCTTGGACGAGCCCGAGCCGATCGCGCTTTCCCGGGAAGCGTTGCAGGCCTGGCGGCAGGACCTCAAGGGCTTGGTAAGGCGATTCCGCGACGCGCTCAGTGAGTGCTGATAGCTTCCATGGCTGGTACAATGCTGGCCTTTCGTGAAAAGCAGGCCCTATATGTCAACGTCCTTTCTAGAAATTGTCGAGTTGCCTGATGGCCGGATCGAGCTGCGCCGTGCCGAAGATGAAGGCTCCCTGGTAACCCTGGATTTCTCCGAGGATGCCAAGGCATTCCTGCAAGGACAGCATGTGGAAGTGGCCAAGGCCATGCTTAGCGTTGGCGTACAAATGGCCGGCCGCCTGGTTGAGGGCGACTTCGAGCGTGAAGAGGGGCCGCGCGTCCTTCACTGAGCCAGGGTAGCGGCCCAGGGTTTCAAGCGTTTGACAGGCAAAGCCTGAACATCAGCCGAGGCGGATGTTCAGGCTTTGTGCGTTTCCGCTGGCCGCTGCGCGTTGCAGCTGTTGTCGGGCGTTGCTGTTGATGGTGCCCAGCCAGCTGACCACGGTATGGCTGTGCCCGAGGCGCAGCGCCTCGCAGGCCAGTTGCAGGGCCGTCTGCCTGCCGCCGGGTTGCAGCAACAGGATGCGTTCGCGGTTCAGGCCGGCATCACGCAACCAGGCCTGGGTGAGGCTGCCAGGTGGGGCGATGAGCGTCAGCCAACGGCTGTCGTCTTCTTCGCTGAGTTCGCGCAGGATCGGCGCCAGCAGGCTCTGGCAATGCCCTGGCGCGCCGCGCAGGGCCAGCTCGCTGAACAGCTCTGGCTGGCTGCTCTTGCGCGGCGCCTCGCTGGGCTTGAGGCCTGGCAGCACCGGCTGGGCAAGGAAGGCCTCGAACAGCGGCAACTGGGCTTGCTGGGGTGCATGGGTGAACGGCTGCATGACGCCTCCTGGATCAGCGGCGCAGAACGCCGACGCTCAAGCCCTCGATCACCAGCTCCTGTTCCTTCAGGTCGACTTCGATGGGGGCGAATTCGGGGTTTTCGGCGATCAGCCAGACCTTGTTGCCTTCGCGCTTGAAACGCTTGACGGTCACTTCATCGCCGATACGGGCCACCACTACCTGGCCGTTGCGGGCTTCGCGGGTGGTGTGCACGGCGAGCAGGTCGCCGTCGAAGATGCCGATGTCCTTCATGCTCATGCCGTGTACGCGCAACAGGTAGTCGGCGCGCGGATGGAAGAAGGCCGGGTTGATGTTGCAGGACTCCTCGATGTGCTGTTCGGCGAGGATCGGCGCACCGGCGGCGACCCGGCCGATGATCGGCAGGCCGCTGTCTTCGTCTTTCGTTTCCAGGCCGGGGATGCGGATACCACGCGAAGCGCCAGGGGTCATCTCGATGGCGCCCTTGCGGGCCAGGGCCTTGAGGTGCTCCTCGGCGGCATTGGGCGATTTGAAGCCCAGCTCCTGGGCGATCTCGGCGCGGGTTGGCGGGAAACCGTTGGCTTCGAGGCAGCGTTTGATGAAAGCCAGAATCTCGGCTTGGCGTGGCGTCAGTTTCAGCATGGGCGAGGGCTCTGTCTTTTTATACAGTGACTGGGATTATATACAGTGCCGTGCTCGCTGCAAGCCACCAACTGCAAGAAATAGTCTGCACAGGGCGCATCTTGTCGCTTGCAGCTTGTAGCTTGGCGCTTTTAAATGGCGACCGGCCGGTCATCCCGCCTTGACAGGGGCAGCCCTGAAACGTATGTTTCAAACAACTGTTTGTCAGGCGGAGTAGTCATGGCCCAATCGGAAACCGTAGAGCGCATCCTCGATGCGGCGGAGCAGCTGTTCGCGGAGCGCGGGTTCGCGGAAACCTCGTTGCGCCTGATCACCAGCAAGGCCGGGGTCAACCTGGCGGCGGTGAACTACCACTTCGGCTCCAAGAAGGCCCTGATCCAGGCGGTCTTCTCGCGTTTCCTCGGCCCGTTCTGCGCCAGCCTGGAGCGTGAGCTGGAGCGCCGCCAGGCGCGTCCGGAGCAAAAAGCCAGCCTGGAAGAGCTGCTGGAAATGCTGGTCGAGCAGGCGCTTGCCGTGCAGCCACGCAGCAACAACGACCTGTCGATCTTCATGCGCCTGCTGGGCTTGGCCTTCAGCCAGAGCCAGGGCCACCTGCGGCGTTACCTCGAAGACATGTACGGCAAGGTGTTCCGCCGCTACATGCTGCTGGTCAACGAGGCCGCCCCGCGTATCCCGCCACTGGAGCTGTTCTGGCGTGTGCATTTCATGCTCGGCGCGGCGGCGTTCAGCATGTCCGGCATCAAGGCCCTGCGCGCCATCGCCGAGACCGATTTTGGCATCAACACCTCGATCGAGCAGGTGATGCGCCTGATGGTGCCGTTCCTCGCCGCTGGCATGCGCGCCGATAGCGGCGTCACCGACGAGGCCATGGCCTCGGCGCAGCTGCGCCCGCGCAGCAAGTCCAGCGCCCCCGCCAAGGTCTGAGCACTGGGCGGGGCAGGGCGCTTCGGCTAAGCTAGCGTCCATGCCTGAAACGCCTCGCGCCGCGCGACCTGCCGGCGCGCTTCCCGCCACACTGAACCATCGGGCCCGAAGCGGTCCGATGGTAGTGTGCGCCCTGGATTTCCAATGAAGGACTCCCTATGACTGCCAGCCTGCAAGGCTCCCTGATGGTGGATATCGCCGGTAAATGGCTGACCGCCGAAGATCGCCATCTGCTGCGCCAGCCCGAAGTGGCCGGCTTGATCATCTTTGCCCGCAACATCGACAGCCCGCGCCAGGTGCGCGAGCTGTGCGCGTCGATCCGCGCCATCCGTCCCGAGCTGATCCTGGCGGTCGACCAGGAGGGTGGGCGGGTCCAGCGCCTGCGCCAGGGTTTCGTGCGCCTGCCAGCCATGCGCGCGCTCGCCGACAACGCCAACGCCGAGTACCTGGCCGAGCAGTGCGGCTGGCTGATGGCGACCGAAGTGCTGGCGGTGGGCCTGGACCTGAGCTTCGCCCCGGTGCTGGACCTCGATCACCAGCGTAGCGCCGTGGTCGGCAGCCGCGCCTTCGAGGGTGATCCGCAGCGTGCCACCGCGCTGGCCGGCGCGTTCATTCGCGGCATGAATGCCGCCGGCATGGCCGCTTGTGGCAAGCATTT
Source organism: Pseudomonas sp. FG47 (assembly GCF_057809115.1). NCBI lineage: Bacteria > Pseudomonadati > Pseudomonadota > Gammaproteobacteria > Pseudomonadales > Pseudomonadaceae > Pseudomonas > Pseudomonas sp. FG47. The sequence continues at coordinate 22,627 of NZ_JBMDJI010000023.1, read as the reverse complement.
CCCAGGGCATGGCTGGGCCGAGGCCGACTCGCACGTGGCGATCCCGGTGGACGAGCGCAGCCTGGAGCAGCTGCGCGCCGTGGACCTGGTGCCGTTCAGCCGCCTCAGCGGGCAGTTGGCGGCGGTGATGCCGGCGCATGTCATCTACCCGCAGGTGGACAACCAGCCCGCGGGCTTCTCGCGGCGCTGGCTGCAGGACATCCTGCGCGGCGAGCTGGGTTTCGACGGGGTGATCTTCAGCGACGACCTGTCGATGGCTGGCGCGCATGTGGTGGGAGATGCTGCCAGCCGTATAGAGGCGGCGCTGAGCGCGGGCTGCGACATGGGCCTGGTGTGCAACGACCGGGCGGCGGCCGAGCTGGCATTGAGCGCGGCGCAGCGCCTGAAGGTCAAGCCGTCGCCGCGGATCGCGCGGATGCGTGGACAAGGCTTTGCCCGCACCGACTACCGCCAGCAGCCACGTTGGCTGGAGGCGCTGGGGGCGTTGCAGGAAGCGCAACTGGTCGATTGACCTGGCCGCCTTCATCGCGAGCCCGCTCCCACGAAGTCCTGGGGCTCGTGGGGGCGGGCTGTTATTTGCTGCTTCGCTTGCTTGGCAACGGCGCGAACAGCGCCTCGATTTCCTCGTCGCCCAACCGCCATTGCCCGGCCTCCCCGCCATCGAGCAGGCCCGCGGCCAACGCGGCCTTTTCCTGTTGCAATAACTGGATCTTCTCCTCCACGGTGCCGCGGGTGATCAGCTTGAAGACGAACACCGGCTTGTCCTGGCCAATACGGTAGGCACGGTCGGTGGCCTGGTTCTCGCTCGCAGGGTTCCACCAGGGGTCGTAGTGGATCACGGTATCGGCGGCGGTCAGGTTCAGCCCGGTGCCACCGGCCTTGAGGCTGATCAGGAACACGTCGCTGTCACCGTTCTGGAACTGCTGCACCGGGGTGCGTCGGTCGCGGGTGTCACCGGTCAGCAGGCTGTAGCGGATGCCGCGTTTTTCCAGCTCCAGCTCGATCAGCGCGAGCATCGAGGTGAACTGTGAGAACAGCAGGACCTTGCGCCCTTCGCTGAGCAGCTCCTCGAGCATCTCCAACAGGCTGCCCAGCTTGCCCTTGTCGGCGAAGCTGCCCTTGGCCTCGGCGCTGCCCTTGACCAGGCGCAGGTCGCAGCACACCTGGCGCAGTTTGAGCAGGGCGTCGAGGATGATGATCTGGCTGCGCGCGGCGCCATTGCGGGTGATCTCGTCACGGACCTTCTTGTCCATCGCCACTCGCACCGCCTCGTAGGTGTCGCGCTGGGCGTCGCTGAGCTCGACCCAGTGGACCATCTCGGTCTTGGGTGGCAGTTCGGTGGCCACCTGTTCCTTGGTTCGGCGCAGCAGGAACGGACGGATACGGCTGGCCAGGTGGGCCATGCGCTCGGTGTCGCCGTGGCGCTCGATCGGCGTGCGGTAGTCGTGGCTGAAGCGCTTGCTGTCGCCGAGCCAGCCGGGCAACAGGAAGTGGAAGATCGACCAGAGTTCGCCGAGGTTGTTTTCCATCGGCGTGCCGGTCAGGCACAGGCGCTGGTTGGCCTGCAACTCGCGCACGGCCTGGGCGGCCTTGCTGGTGCTGCTCTTGATGTTCTGCGCCTCGTCCAGCACCAGCAGGTGCCAGGCTTGCGCCTTGAGGTGCTCGAGGTCGCGTGGGGCGAGGGCATAGGTGGTCAGCACCAGGTCGTAGTCGGCCAGCTTGGCGAAGTGCTTGGCCCGGCCGGGGCCGTGCAGGGCCAGCACGCGCAGGTCAGGGGCGAAGCGCTGGGCTTCATCGAGCCAGTTGGGCACCAGGCTGGTGGGCATCACCGCCAGCGCTGGCTGGGTCAGGCGCCCGGCTTGCTTTTCCAGTAGCAGGTGGGCCAGGGTCTGCAGGGTCTTGCCCAGGCCCATGTCGTCGCCGAGGATGCCGCCGGTGCCCATCTCGCGCAGTGCCTGCAGCCAGTTCAAACCCTGCTGCTGGTAGGGGCGTAGGGTGGCGTTGAGCCCTTTGGGTGGCGCCACCTGCAGGTCGCGGGCGTCACGCAGGCGGCGGCCCAGGTCTCGTACATGGCTACCGCCTTCCCAGTGCAGGGGCAGTTGGTCTATATCATTCAGGCGCGCGGCATCGGCGCGCTCCAGGCGCACGCTGGGGCCGACCGCGTCTTCTTGCAGGTACAGTTCGCCGAGGGTGCCCATCAGGGCCTTGATCCGCCCATAGGGCAGGGCCACGCGCAGCGCCGGGCTGTCGTGGCGGGCGCGGTTGAGGTCGATCAGCAGGTGCTCGCCGTCACTGCGCCGCGCCAGCTCGCTGGGGCGCAGCAGCTCGGGGCTGGCGCGCAGCAGTTGCAGCACGATCGGCAGCAGGCTGTGGCGCTGGCCGTCGACGACGATGCCCAGCTCCAGGTCGAACCACTCATGCCCCGGCGCCTCTTCGATGGTGGCGTACCAGTCGTCGACCTCGTGCAGGTTGAAGGCGAAGTCGCGGTGCGTGTCGATTATCCAGCCGGCCTCGCGCAGGCGTGGCAGACCCTCGCGGGCGAAGCGCAGCCAGGCCTCGTCGTCGGGCAGTTGGTACATCTCGCCGGCGCTGTCGGGCAAGGCCTTGCTCTGGCGGGTGGCCGGCTTGAAGCCATGCTCGCGCAACGCCTTGCGCAGCGCCTGTTCGGCTTGGGGCTGGCGGCGGATGCGTTGGCTGGTGGTGCCGACCAGGCGGCTCAGCGCCTTGTCGTCGGCGCCGCTGGCGCGCAGGCCGTCGTAGTCGAACGACAGCGCCGCGCGGTGTTGCATCTGCCGTTGCATGCGCCCGGTCTTGGGCGTGTAGGCGCTGAATTCGAGGCTGCCCAGCGCCAGGTGGGGCACTGGCTCGATGCCCTCGAGCTGTTCCTGCTGCACGCTGGTGGGTGTTGGCAACTGGTGATTCAGGGCGTTGAGCTTGTGGCTGAGGGGCACGATGAGGTGTTCCGGTACAACGGGTGCGAGGGACAGCTGCAGGGCAGTGTGCGGGTCCAGGTCATGGCTGACGGTGCCGATCTGTTGGGTCTCGATATCGAAATAGAACAGCGGTATCAGCGCCAGTATGCACTCCAGCGGCTGCTCGGCGCTGTACCACCTGCCCCGGTAGTCACCGCTGTCCAGGCGCACCCAGCGGAACTGCGCCTGGCGCTCAGGGCCCTGGCGCAGCAGTGGCAGTTCGTCGACGAACATCAGGCGCCCGGTATCCAGCACCCGTTGCAACAGCTCGCCCCCTTCATGTCCCTTGAGGGTGTAGCCACGCTCCTGGCCGTAGGGGGCGTTCTGCGCAGACAGTTGGCGCAGGATGCGCAGATCTTCTTCCTTGACGAACTTCGGCGGCTCGTAGAGCAGTTCGTAGAGCGACTGCACCCGGCTGTAGCGGATGCCGTGTTCTTCGCGGGTGCCCTTGCGCACGCGCAGCACGCAACTGTTGTGGTCCTCGTCGAGCTGCAGTTGATAGCAGACCATGCGCCCGCGCTTGTCTTGCGCGGCTTGCTGTGCCGGCTCTGGACGCTCCAGGCCCTGCAGCCACTGTTGCAGATGATGGGGCAGTTGATCGCTGGCCGGTGGGGCGCCCTGGTAGCTGTTGGCCACGGTGAAGAGCGCGGCGGCGCAATGCTTGCAGTTGTGGCCGACCGGGCAGGAGCAGCTGCCGCGCACATGGCACTGTCCAGAAGGGCCGGCGGTCATGATGATCCGTTGGCTGTAGACATTGCCGTCGCTGCCCAGGCAACTGGCCACGATGCGCGAGTCGCCGTGGGACTGGATCTTCACCAGCCCCTGCTCGGCGTAGCGCTCGCCCCGTTGCAGGGTGGCAGCGGAAAAGTCGCGCTTCCAGCTTGGATTCTCGGCGGCCAGTTTCTGCACGTCGGCGTTCACGGCGTCACGGCTCCATCATTTCCGGGTCCGGCAGCGGTATCTTGCGCGCGCCGGCCGGCGACACCTTGAGCAGCACGGCCAGGTGCCCGCCGTCGAGGAAGGTCAGCTGGCCGGCCTTCATGTTGCTGTTGCTCTGCTTGAATTGCTCGCTGCGCAGCACGCTGCCGTTGCTGTCGAGCTGATTGACCCAGAGGTTGGCGTCGACGGCGATGAAGCGGTTTTCCTTGATGGTCAGGTTGCCTTCGATGGGAAAATGGCCGAACTGCTCTTCACCGGCGCTCAGCGCGACGCTGTCGCCGTCCTGTTGCCAGGCCTTGTGCAACAGCACGGTGTAGTCCGCGGTGGCCTGCAGGCGGGTGGCCTCGTCGCCAAGGGCGGTCGGGCGCTCGGCGCCCTGTTCCAGGCGCGGCGCGCCGGCGCTCCAGTTTTCCGGGGCGAACGGGCTGGTGATGGCCGGCACGGCGTTCTGCCGCACCAGGAGCATTTCCACCTGATAAGGGCCTGCGGCGAAGGCTGCCGGGGTGAGCAACGCCAGCAGCAGGGGCAGGCAACGGATGGCACGCATGGAGCTTCCTTAGTTCGGTTGTGGGGCGAGACGCTCGAACAGCGCCTCCAGGGTGTTGAAGCGTTCTTCGGGGCGTTCCATCGGCACCAGGAAGCGGAACTGGGTCGCGCCTTCGAACTTGTAGCGTTTGGGCTGGCCCTGGATAAGCTTGATCAGGGTCAGCGGGTCGACCGGCGTTTCGGCCTCGAACTCCAGCTTGCCGCCGTTGGGGCCGGCGTCGACCTTCTTGATGCCGAGCTTTTCCGCCTGCAGCTTGAGCAGGGTCAGGCGCATCAGGTTCTTGGTCGGCTCCGGCAGCAGGCCGAAGCGGTCGATCATCTCGACCTGCAGGTCCTTGAGGCCCTCTTCGTCGGCCGCCGAGGCGATGCGCTTGTACAGGATCAGCCGCGCGTGCACGTCGGGCAGGTAGTCCTCGGGGATCAGCGCCGGCAGACGCAGGTTGATCTCCGGGCCGCCGCCCAGCGGCTGCTCGAGGTTCGGCTGGGCGCCCTTGCGAATGGCCTTGACCGCGCGCTCGAGCATTTCCATGTACAGGGTGAAACCGACGGCCTGGATCTGCCCGCTCTGGCCCTCGCCGAGCAGTTCGCCGGCACCGCGGATCTCCAGGTCGTTGGTGGCCAGCACGAAGCCTGCGCCCAGGTCCTGGGTGTTGGCGATGGCCTCCAGGCGTTTTTCGGCATCGCTGCTGATCTGCTGGCGCGGTGGCGTCAGCAAGTAGGCGTAGGCCTGGTGGTGGCTGCGTCCGACCCGGCCGCGCAGTTGGTGCAGTTGGGCCAGGCCGAACTTGTCGGCGCGCTCGATGACGATGGTGTTGGCGCTGGGCACGTCGATGCCGGTCTCGATGATGGTCGAGGCGATCAGCACGTTGAAGCGCTTGTGGTAGAAGTCGCTCATCACCTGTTCGAGTTCGCGTTCGCGCATCTGCCCGTGGCCGATGCCGATGCGCGCCTCGGGTACCAGCTCGGCAAGGTCCGCGGCGCACTTCTCGATGGTCTTGACATCGTTGTGCAGGTAATACACCTGGCCGCCGCGCAGCAGCTCGCGCAGCAGCGCCTCCTTGACCGTGCTCTTGTTCTGCTCCATGACGAAGGTGCGCACCGACAGACGCCGTGCCGGCGGGGTGGCGATGATCGACAGGTCGCGCATGCCCGCCACCGCCATGTTCAGCGTGCGCGGAATCGGCGTGGCGGTCAGGGTGAGGATGTCCACCTCGCTACGCAGGGCCTTGAGCTGCTCCTTCTGGCGCACGCCGAAGCGGTGTTCCTCGTCGATGATGGCCAGGCCCAGGTCCTTGAAGCGCACATCGTCCTGCAGCAGCTTGTGGGTGCCGATGAGGATGTCGATCTTGCCTTCGGCCAGCTCCGCCGCGGCGCTGGCGACTTCCTTGGCCGACTTGAAGCGGCTCATCACCTCGACCTTCACCGGCCAGTCGGCGAAGCGGTCGCGGAAGCTGTTGTAGTGCTGCTGGGCGAGCAGGGTGGTGGGCACCAGCACCGCCACCTGGCGGCCGCTGTGCACGGCGATGAAGGCGGCGCGCATGGCCACCTCGGTCTTGCCGAAGCCGACGTCGCCGCAGACCAGGCGGTCCATCGGCTGGCCGGCGAGCATGTCGGCGCGCACGGCTTCGATGGCGGCCTGCTGGTCCGGGGTTTCCTCGAACGGGAAGCCGGCGCTGAAGGTGGCATAGTCGGCGGCCGGGTCGGCGAAGGCGTAGCCCTTGCGCGCGGCGCGGCGAGCGTAGATGTCGAGCAGCTCGGCGGCGACGTCGCGCACTTGCTCGGCGGCCTTGCGCTTGGCTTTTTGCCAGGCTTCCGAACCGAGCCGGTGCAGCGGCGCCAGGGCGTCGTCGCTGCCGGTGTAGCGGGCGATCAGGTGCAGGTTGGCCACCGGCACATAGAGCTTGGCGTTCTCTGCGTATTCGAGGGTGAGGAATTCGGCGGCCTGGCCGTCGATCTCCAGCGTGGCCAGGCCCAGGTAGCGGCCGACACCGTGGTCGATGTGCACCACCGGCGCGCCTTCGCGCAGCTCGGTGAGGTTCTTGATCACCGCGTCGTTGGCCGCCTCGCCGCGTTTCTCGCGGCGCCGGCGCTGCATCACGCGCTGGCCGAACAGTGGGCTTTCGGCGACCAGGGCGATGGCCGGGTCGTCCAGCAGCAGGCCGTCGTCCAACGGCGCGATGGTGATCGCCAGGCGTGCCTTGCCGGTGACGAAATCGGCCCAGTTCTCGACCGTCTGCGGGCGTACCTTGAGGCGTTCGAGCAGCTCCAGCAGCACTTCGCGCCGACCGGCCGACTCGGCGGTGAACAGCACCCGGCCAGCGAACTGGTCGAGGAAGTTCGCCAGCGCCGCCAGCGGCTGGTTGGCCTTGGCCTCGATCGCCAGGTCGGGCAGCGCGCGGGCCGGGAAGCGCTCGCGGCCGGCGCCGGCCTCCAGTTCCTCGCTGCTGACCACCACTCGCGGCCACTGCTTGAGGCGGGCGAAGCAGTCCTCCACCGGCATGAACAGCTCGGCCGGCGGCAGCAGGGGGCGGGTCAGGTCGCCGCGGCGCTCTTCATAGCGCCCGCGCACATCGTTCCAGAAATGTTCGGCGGCTTGTTCCACGCCAGGCAGTGAGAACACCTGGGTGTCTGCCGGCAAGTAGTCGAACAGGGTCGCGGTTTCTTCGAAAAACAGCGGCAGGTAATACTCGATACCGGCCGGGATGATGCCGCTGGTGAGGTCCTGGAAGATCGCGCTGCGTCGGAAGTCGACGTCGAAGCGTTCGCGGAACCGCGCCTTGAAGCGGGTCACCTCGTCCTTCTGCATGGGGAACTCGCGGGCCGGCAGCAGGCGCACCGAGTCGACCTTGTCGATCGAACGCTGGCTCTCTGGGTCGAAGGTGCGCAGGGTTTCGATCTCGTCGTCGAACAGGTCTATACGGTACGGCTGCTTGCTGCCCATGGGGAACAGGTCGATCAGCGCGCCGCGCACGGCGAATTCGCCATGCTCGTACACCGTGTCGACGCAGCGATAGCCGCTGGCTTCCAGGCGGCCGCGCATCTGCTCGACGTCGATCTTCTGGCCGACGTCCAGCACCAGGCTGCTGCCCAGCAAGAAGCGCGTCGGCGCCAGGCGGTGCAGGGCGGTGGTGATCGGCACCACGAGAATGCCGTGGTCCAGCTCCGGCAGCCGGTAGAGGCTGGCGATGCGCTGCGAGATGATGTCCTGGTGCGGCGAGAACAGGTCGTAGGGCAGGGTTTCCCAGTCGGGAAACGGCAGCACCGGCAGCTCGGGCGCGAAGAAGCGCAGCTCCTGCTCCAGGCGGTCGGCGGCCTGGCTGTCGGCGGTCAGCAACAGGGTGAAGCGACCAGCGGTACTGGCCGCCTCGGCGACGGCCAGGCTCAAGGCCGCGCCGGGCAGGTTGCCCCAGGTTTGTTTGCCGGCCGTGGCCGACAGTTTCGGTAGGCGCAGAACTGACACGGGAGATCGGACTCCAAGCGTTGCGGCAAAGAGATCGATTGTACCGGTGAGCGGGCGCGCTGTCAGGCTTGTGAAGGGCGTGGCGGTCGCCTCTGGCGCCGGCGACAGGCGCTCATTGCCCGATACGCTGCGGGGCGTCATAATGTAGCCCCTTTTTTGTTCCCCTACATGTGGAAGGTTACCGTGACTCAGAAGCCCGACCAGTGTCTTGGTGAGTGGATCGATCGTGAAGCCCTGGCTGAAGCGATGATCCCGCTTATCGGTCAGCTCTACCGCAACAACAACGTGGTGAGCTCGATCTATGGCCGTAGCCTGATCAACCGTTCGGTTATCTCGATCCTCAAAGCCCACCGCTTTGCCCGTCACCGTCAAACCGACGAGACCGAGCTGTCGGTCCACGAGACATTCCCGCTGCTCAAGGCCATGAGCGAGCTGAAACTGGGCGCCGCTTCGGTCGACCTGGGCAAGCTGGCCAACAAGTTCAAGGCCGAAGGCAACGGCCGCAGCGCCGAGCAGTTCGTCCGTGACGAGCTGGCTGACGTGGTGGGGCAGCAGAACGCCAACGCACGCAAGGGCACTGATGTCGTCCTGTACGGTTTCGGCCGCATCGGCCGCCTGCTGGCGCGCATCCTCATCGAGAAGACCGGTGGCGGCGACGGCCTGCGCCTGCGCGCCATCGTCGTGCGCAAGGGCGCCGAGAACGACCTGGTCAAGCGCGCCAGCCTGCTGCGTCGCGACTCGGTGCACGGTCCGTTCGACGGCACCATCGTCATCGATGAAGCCAACAACACCATCACCGCCAACGGCAACCTGATCCAGGTGATCTACGCCAAGAGCCCGAGCGAAGTCGACTACACCCAGTACGGCATCAACGATGCGCTGATCGTCGACAACACCGGTGTCTGGCGTGACGCCGACGGCCTCGGCCAGCACCTGGCCTGCCCAGGCGCCGCCCGCGTGATCCTCACCGCGCCGGGCAAGGGCGCGCTGAAGAACATCGTGCACGGCATCAACCACGGCGACATCAGCGCCGACGACAAGATCATCTCGGCGGCGTCCTGCACCACCAACGCCATCGTGCCGGTGCTCAAGGCCATCAACGACCAGTACGGCATCGTCAACGGTCACGTCGAAACCGTTCACTCGTTCACCAACGACCAGAACCTGATCGACAACTTCCACAAGGGCAGCCGCCGTGGTCGCGCCGCGCCGCTGAACATGGTCATCACCGAGACCGGTGCCGCCACTGCCGCCGCCAAGGCGCTGCCAGTGCTCAAGGGCAAGCTGACCGGTAACGCGATCCGTGTTCCGACGCCGAACGTGTCGATGGCCATTCTCAACCTGAACCTCGAGAAGGCCACCAACCGCGAAGAGCTGAACGAGTACCTGCGCCAGACCGCCATGCACTCCGAGCTGCACAAGCAGATCGACTACGTCAGCTCCCAGGAAGTGGTATCGACCGACTTCGTCGGTTCGCGCCACGCCGGTGTGGTCGACGCCGAGGCGACCATCTGCAACGACAATCGCGTTGTCCTGTACGTCTGGTACGACAACGAGTTCGGTTACAGCTGCCAGGTGGTGCGCGTGATGGAAGACATGGCCGGTGTGAACCCGCCAGCGTTTCCACGCTGATCCAGTTGTAATGCGTTGAAAAAACGGGAACCTTCGGGTTCCCGTTTTTTTTGCTTCCTGCTTCACTGCTATCGATGTGGGAGCGGCCAACCGAGAAATCCATGGTGCGCACAGTTCTTCTGCTTTGCCTGCTGTTGCTCTCAGCCTGCGAGCCAACCTCGACCCTCGAACGCTTCGGCGGCCCGACCATGGGCAGCAGCTACAGCATCCAGTACGTGCACCAACCCGGTGGCCCGGCGCGGGAGCAGGTGCAAGCCGAGGTCGAGGCTATCCTCCAGGTCGTCGATGTCCAGTATTCCACCTACCGCGGCGACTCCACCGTCAGCCGATTCAACCAGTTGCCAGCCAACCAGTGCCTGGCCATCGACAGCGACATGCGCGCGCTGGTCAGTTTCGGTCAGCTGTTGGCCGAACAGAGCCAGGGCGCTTTCGACCTTACCGTCGAGCCGCTGCTCGACCTCTGGGGCTTCGGTCCACAGGCCCGCGAACTGCACGTGCCTGAACCGCAGGCCCTGGCCCGGGTGCGTCAGCGTGTCGGCTACCGCCACCTGCGCCTGGAGGGCGACACCCTGTGCAAGGACGCGGCCATCGAGCTGGACTTCAACAGCATCGCCGCCGGCCATGCCGTCGACCTGATCGCCGCGCGCCTGCAGGCCCTGGGTATCGACAACTTCCTTGCCGAGGCCACCGGTGAGCTCAAGGCCGTGGGCCGCAAGCCCGACGGCAGTGCCTGGCGGGTAGCGCTGGAACTGCCGCGCGAGGATCGCCAGATCGCCCGCCAGGTCATCGACGTGCAGGACCTGGCCGTGTCGACCTCGGGTGACTATCGGCATTATTTCGAGGACAATGGCCGGCGCTATTCGCACACCTTCGATGCCCGCCTCGGGCGCCCGGTCGCGCATGACCTGGCGGCAGTGACGGTGCTCGACGCCAGCGCGCTGCGGGCCGATGGTTATTCGACCCTGTTGTTGATCCTCGGGCCGCAACAGGGCTGGGACTTCGCCATGGCCCATGGGATTGCCGCCGTGCTGGTGACCCGCAGTGGGGGTGGATTCGTCTCCCGTGGCACGCCTGCGTTCGAGCGGGCGCTGAAAGGCGAGTGAAAGGCAAGCCACGGATGATCGCCGCCAGGGACCCGGTGGAACCACATGTAGTGCAAGCAACAGTGGCCTACGACGCGACCAAGGGTTAATGTGCGCGGCGTTCCCGCTTGATTAGACTGCACCCGAATTTTCTCATGGCGCTCAGGCGGCATGATCGCGCCCCGCGGCCACCCGGCCGGCGGGCCAGTTCTGAAGGAGTACGCATGGCTGTCTACAACTACGACGTAGTGGTGCTGGGTTCCGGCCCGGCCGGTGAGGGCGCGGCAATGAACGCCGCCAAAGCAGGGCGCAAGGTGGCGATGGTCGACAGCCGTCGTCAGGTCGGAGGCAACTGCACCCACCTGGGCACCATCCCGTCCAAGGCGCTGCGTCACTCCGTGCGGCAGATCATGCAGTTCAATACCAACCCGATGTTCCGCGCCATCGGCGAGCCGCGCTGGTTCTCCTTCCCCGACGTGCTCAAGAGCGCCGAAAAGGTCATCAGCAAGCAAGTCGCCTCGCGTACCGGCTACTACGCGCGCAACCGCGTCGACGTGTTCGTCGGCACCGGCAGCTTCGCCGACGAGCAGACCATCGAAGTGGTCTGCCCCAATGGCGTGGTCGAGAAGCTCAACGCCAAGCACATCATCATCGCCACCGGCTCGCGCCCGTACCGCCCGGCCGACATCGACTTCAACCACCCGCGCGTCTACGACAGCGACACCATCCTCAGCCTCAGCCACACCCCGCGCAAGCTGATCGTCTACGGTGCCGGAGTGATCGGTTGCGAATATGCCTCGATCTTCAGCGGCCTGGGCGTGCTGGTGGAGCTGGTCGACAACCGTGGCCAACTGTTGAGCTTCCTGGATTCGGAAATCTCCCAGGCGCTGAGCTATCACTTCAGCAACAACAACATCACCGTGCGCCACAACGAGGACTACGACCGCGTCGAAGGCCTGGACAACGGGGTGATCCTGCACCTGAAATCGGGCAAGAAGATCAAGGCCGACGCCTTGCTGTGGTGCAACGGTCGTACCGGCAACACCGACAAGCTGGGTCTGGAGAACATTGGCATCAAGGTCAACAGCCGTGGCCAGATCGAGGTCGACGAGACCTACCGCACCAGTGTGGCGAACATCTATGGCGCCGGTGACGTGATCGGCTGGCCGAGCCTGGCCAGTGCCGCCCACGACCAGGGCCGTTCGGCGGCCGGCAGCATCGTCGACAACGGCAGCTGGCGCTTCGTCAACGACGTGCCGACCGGCATCTACACCATCCCGGAGATCAGCTCGATCGGCAAGAACGAGCAGGAGCTGACCCAGGCCAAGGTGCCGTACGAAGTGGGCAAGGCGTTCTTCAAGAGCATGGCTCGCGCGCAGATCGCCGGCGAGCCGCAAGGCATGCTGAAGATCCTGTTCCACCGCGAGACCCTCGAGGTCCTCGGCGTGCACTGCTTCGGCTACCAGGCCTCGGAGATCGTGCATATCGGCCAGGCGGTGATGAACCAGCCGGGCGAGCAGAACAACCTCAAGTACTTCGTCAACACCACCTTCAACTACCCGACCATGGCCGAAGCCTATCGGGTAGCTGCCTACGACGGCCTGAACCGGCTTTTTTGAGCGGCTCCGGCCGGTGGCCTGAGCCGGTCGGGGAGACCGATTTCAGCCCTACCCGAGGGTGGTCTTGGCCAAACCGGGAAAGTCTGTAATCAGGCTGTCCACGCCAAAGTCGGCGAGCCGGCGCATCAGCGCCGGTTCGTTGACCGTCCACACCGACACGTGCAAGCCCTGGCGCTGCGCCTTGATCAGGCGCTCGGGGGTGCACAGCGTCCAGTTCAACGCCAGCATTTCGCAGCCGTAGTTCTGCGCGACCTTCAGTGGGTCGAGCCAGGCGTATTCGGCTACCAGTCCGCGCTTGACGTCCGGCACCAGCTCCTGGGCGGCGCCGAGCACTTCCCGTGAGCTCGAGGTGATGGTCACCTTGTCCAGCAGGGCGTATTGCTGGGCCAGTTCGCGGATCGCCAGCACGGTGCTGGCGGCGCGGGTGCGCGAGGCGCTCTTGACCTCCAGTTGCCAATGCTCGAACGGGCACTTCTGGAACAGTTCCTCCAGCCGCGGGATGGGGCAGGGCTGCACATGGCCTGGGCCGCCCTTGCGCGCGTCGTAGGTGACCAGGTCGGCGGCGCTGTGCTCGACCACCTTGCCACGTCGGCCGGTGGTGCGCTTGAGGGTCGGGTCGTGGATCACCATCAGCTCGTTGTCGGCCGACAGGTGCAGGTCGAGTTCGCAGCGGTTGACGCCGTGCGCCAGGCACTGGCGGAAGCTCTGCAGGGTATTCTCGGGCGCTTCGCCCTTGGCGCCGCGGTGGCCGTAGATAAGGGTCACATTCGTTCCTTCAGATTCAGGTGAAAAGGGCTCAAGGCGCGGGGTCGTTCTGTTCCAGTGCCTGGCGCCGCTGCTGTTGCTGGCGCTGCAGGATATAGCGCGCCAGCAGCTGGCGCTGGGCGTCGGTCATCTCGGTGAACTCGGTGCCCACCTCGAAGCTGCCGTCGGGGCGCGGATCGCAGTGGGTGACCCGGCCGCGCAGCAGCAGGCCGTGGGCGCGAGGCATCAGCACCATCTTCACTTTCACCCGGGTGCCCGGGGCGATCTGCTGGTGCTGGGCGAACTCGATGCCGCCTTCGGAGATGATTACCGGTTGCGGCTGGCCGATCTCGCCGATCAGCGTCTGCGCGACCACCGCGCTGAGCAGGTCGAGGCGTTTGTTCTGTGCGCGTAAAAAGGCGGCGAGGGTGCGGTCTTTCTCGCTCAGCTGGCGCAACAGGTGTTGTGACTCGAAGTCGGACAGGTGCAGTTCGCTGAGCAGGTTGAACAGCTCGGAATCATCCTGCAACAGTTCTGTTTCAAGGGCTTCGGCCGCGCTGAGGGGGCTGATTTGGAGTGCGATCCGATCTTCGATGCGGTAGTATTCGCGGCGATCTTCTTCGTCTAATGTCGTCATGGCGAACCCAAGGTTACGGCGGTGGTCCGAGTGTAAAGCCGCCGTAGGCGCCTCGCCACAAGGACGTTCCCTTTCATCCGAACAAGCCCCGACATGTTCAGACCTCTATTCGTATTCATTGGTACGCGTTACACCCGTGCCAAGCGTCGCAATCACTTCGTATCGTTCATTTCGCTCACCTCGATGATCGGCCTCGCCCTGGGCGTGGTGGTGATGATCGTGGTGCTCTCGGTGATGAACGGTTTCGACCACGAGATGCGCACCCGTGTGCTGGGGATGATCCCCCACGCCACGCTCGAGACCGGCCAGCCGATCGACGACTGGCAGGCCCTTGCCTCTAAAGTAAAGCAGAATCCGCAGGTACTGGCGGTTGCGCCTTTCACCCAGATGCAGGGCTTGCTGACCCACGATGGCAAGGTGCAGAAGGTGCTGCTCAACGGCGTCGACCCGGCGCGCGAGCGCGAGGTGTCGATCATCGACCACTTCGTCCAGCAGGGCAGCCTCGACAAGCTGGCGCCGGGCGAGTGGGGCATCATGATCGGCGACAAGGCGGCGACCAAGCTCGGCGTCGCTATCGGCGACAAGCTGACCTTCGTCGCCCCCGAGGTGAGCGTCACCCCGGCAGGCATGTTCCCGCGCATGAAGCGCTTCACCGTGGTCGGCACCTTCCACGTTGGCGCTGGCGAGATCGACGGCTACCTGGGCATCACCAACATCGCCGATCTGTCGCGCCTGCACCGCTGGAAGGCCGACCAGGTACAAGGCATCCGTCTCAAGTTCGACGACCTGTTCCAGGCCCCGCGCGCCGCCTGGGACATCGCCCAGCAGCTGGGCGAGCAGGAGTTCTATCCACGAGACTGGACCCGCACCCACGGCAACCTGTACCAGGCCATCCGCATGGAGAAATCCATGATCGGCCTGCTGCTGCTGCTGATCGTGGCGGTGGCGGCGTTCAACATCATTTCCACCTTGGTGATGGTGGTCAACGACAAGCGCGGCGACATTGCCATCCTCCGTACCCTGGGCGCCACGCCGGCGCAGATCATGGCCATCTTCATGGTCCAGGGCACGGTGATCGGCGTGGTCGGCACCCTGATCGGCGCCGCGCTGGGTATTCTCGGCGCGCTCAACGTGAGCGCGGCGATCGCCGGCATCGAGACCCTGATCGGGCACAAGTTCCTCAATGCCGACGTGTATTTCATCGATTATCTGCCCTCGCAGCTGCAGGCCCAGGACGTCTACATGGTCTGTGGCGCGGCGCTGGTCCTGAGTTTCTTCGCCACCCTGTACCCGGCCTGGCGCGCCTCGCGCACCCAGCCGGCAGAGGCGCTACGTTATGAGTGAGTCGCGCATGAGTGATAAAGCCGTGTTGAGTTGCCGCAACCTGGGCAAGAGCTACGAGGAAGGCCCGGAGTCGGTGCAGGTGCTGGCGGGGTTGAACCTCGAACTGCAGCCAGGCGAGCGGGTGGCCATCGTCGGCAGTTCCGGCTCGGGCAAGAGTACCTTGCTCAACCTGCTCGGCGGCCTGGACACGCCCACCGAGGGCAGCGTCTGGCTGGCCGGCGAAGAGTTGTCGGCGCTGGGCGAGCGGGCTCGCGGCCTGCTGCGCAACCGCGCGCTGGGCTTCGTCTACCAGTTCCACCACCTGCTGGCGGAGTTCACCGCCCTGGAGAACGCCTGCATGCCGCTGCTGATCGGCAAGACGCCGATCAGCGAAGCCCGCGAGCGCGCCGAGGCGCTGCTCAAGCGCGTCGGCCTGGGCCATCGCCTCAATCACAAGCCGGCCGAGCTGTCCGGTGGTGAGCGCCAGCGCGTGGCGATTGCCCGCGCCCTGGTCAACCGCCCGGGCCTGGTGATGCTCGACGAGCCCACCGGCAACCTCGACCACCACACTGCCCAGGGTATCCAGGAGCTGATGCAGGAGCTGTCCAGCCACTCGCAGACGGCGTTCCTGGTGGTGACCCACGACCTCAACCTGGCGCGGCAGATGGACCGTGTGCTGCGCCTGGAAGACGGGCATCTGGTGGCGATCTGAATCGCCTGCGCGGGGCGCCGTGAGGGCGCCCCGGTTCACTTCTCTGTTGGGTGTACCTGTACATGTTCAGACCCTTGCCCTTGTTCATCGGTGCTCGCTACACCCGTGCCAAGCGCCGCAATCACTTCATCTCGTTCATCTCCATGACCTCGATGATCGGCCTGTCGCTGGGCGTGCTGGCGATGATCACGGTGTTGTCGGTGATGAACGGCTTCCAGCGCGAGATGAGCTCGCGCGTGCTCGGCCTGGTGCCGCATGCCGCGATCCTCGGCGAGCAGCCGCTGGGCGACTGGCGCCAGGTCGCCAGCGCCGCCGAGGGCAACCCGGCGGTGATCGCCGCCGCGCCGCTCACCGAAATGGAAGGCATGCTCTCGTACAAGGGGGCGATGCAGCCGATCCAGGTCGCCGGCATCGATCCGGTCGAGGAGGGCAAGGTCTCCATCGTTACCCAGCACATCGTTCAGGGCAGTCTGCAAGCACTGGTGCCGGGCGAGTTCGGCGTGGTCATCGGCGAGCTGACGGCCCGGCGTTTTCGCCTGAACACCGGCGACAAGCTGACCCTGATCGTGCCGGAAATCAGCAAGGAGCCGGGGGGCATTACCCCGCGCATGCAGCGCCTGACGGTGGTCGGTATCTTCAAGGTCGGTGCCGAGCTGGATGGCTCACAGGCCTATATCCATGTCGCCGACGCTGGCCAGATGCAGCGCTGGGCGCCAGGCCAGGTACAGGGCGTGCGCCTGAAGCTGCACGACCTGTACGCCGCGCCGCAGGTATCCAAGGCGATCGCCGCGGGCCTTGGCCAGGGCTACCGCGCCGATGACTGGTCGCACACCCAGGGCAGCCTGTTCAGCGCCATGAAGATGGAAAAGACCATGATCGGCCTGCTGCTGATGATGATCATCGCGGTAGCGGCCTTCAACATCATCGCCACCCTGGTGATGGTGGTGAACGACAAGGGCGCCGACATCGCCATCCTGCGCACCATCGGCGCCACGCCGGCGCAGATCATGGGCACGTTCATGGTCCAGGGCAGCCTGATCGGCATCGTCGGCACCTTGCTTGGCGGTGTGCTGGGTGTGGTTCTGGCGCTGAACGTGAGCGCGGTGGTCGGCTGGCTCGAGCGGGTCAGCGGGCAGCACATCTTCACCTCCGACATCTACTTCATCAGCAGCCTGCCGTCGGAGCTGCAGTGGGGCGACGTGGCGATCATCTGTGTGGCGGGGCTGGTGATGAGCTTCCTGGCGACGATCTACCCGGCCTACCGCGCTTCGCAGATCGAACCGGCGATGGCCTTGCGTTACGAGTAAGACATTGCAACACCGGGGGGGCGCTTTGCGCCCCTACGCGGGCAACTCGATCACGAACCGCGTCCAGCCATCTTCACGCTCCGCCCGAATTTTCCCACCGTGTGCCTGCACGATCGAGCGGGTGATCGCCAGCCCCAGCCCCGCATGCTCGCTGCTGCCTTCCTGGCGCGCCGGATCCGCCCGGTAGAAGCGGTCGAACAATCGCTCAAGCAGTTGCGGCGCAATCGCCGGCCCGGTGTTGGCCACCACGATGCGCAGCCCAGGCTCCAGGCTTATCCTAATCTCACCCCCGGCGGGGGTGAAGCGCAGGGCGTTGTCCAGCAAGTTGGATAGCGCCCGGCGCAGCATGTGTCGGTCGCCTTCGGTATGGGCCTGGCCCTCACGCAGCAAGCGCACCTCGGCGTCCTCGGCCAGCGGCGCGTAGTACTCCAGCAACGCATCGGCCTCCGTGGCCAGGTCCAGCGACTGGCGGCTGGGCATCAGCAGGCCGTGATCGGCCTTGGCCAGGTAGAGCATGTCGTTGACCAGCTGGGCCATCCATTGCAGCTCTTCGAGATTGCCGTGCAGGGCTTCGCGGTACTCCTCCAGGCTGCGCGGGCGGGTGAGGGTGACCTGGGTGTGGGTGAGCAGGTTGGACAACGGCGTGCGCAATTCGTGGGCGATATCGGCGGAGAATGCCGACAGACGCTGGAAGGCATCGTCCAAGCGTTGCAGCATGGCGTTGACCGTGGCGGCCAGCTCGGCTAGCTCCTCGGGCATTTCGGCGGCCGGTAGACGGGTGGTCAGCGAACGGGCGTTGACGCTGGCGGCGATCTTGCCCATCTGTCGCAACGGTTGCAGGCCGCGGCGCGCGGCCCAGGCGCCAAGCAGCGCGGTGACCAGCGCCGACAACCCGACGGTGAACCAGATCAGGCGCTGCATGCCTTGCAGAAAGTGCTGGTGGTGGGTGATATCGAGAAACAGCGTCAGCTGTGGCGAGGTGGGTTGATTGTCGGCCAGCGGGGTGCTCAGGCTGCGGTAATCCACGCCCTGGCTATGCAACGTGGCCAGTGCGCCGTGTCCTGATGTCTGCGGCAACTCGCCACGGCTGGCGAACCAGGGCGTGCCGTCGGCGCCGCGCACGCGCAAGGCCAGGTCGGACTGGTGGCTCAATTCGTTGAGCAGCGCCGGCAGGCGCGTGGCCAGCTGCGCCTGGCTGTCTACGCCGTCGAGCAGGCTGCGCATCAGCGACAGCCGACCGCTGAGCAGTTGCTGGTCGAGCTCGACGAAATGCTGCTCGCTGGCGCGGCTGAACAGCAAGCCGGCGCCCAGCGACACGGCGGCGGTGCAGGCGGCGAACAGCAGGGCCAGGCGACTGCCAAGGGACAGACGGCGCATCAGTCCTGGCGCTCTTCAAGCACGTAACCCATGCCGCGCACGGTATGGATCAGCTTGGCCGGGTGGCTGTCGTCGATCTTCAGGCGCAGGCGGCGGATCGCCACCTCGATGACGTTGGTGTCGCTGTCGAAGTTCATGTCCCACACCTGCGAGGCGATCAGCGACTTGGGCAACACCTCGCCCTGGCGGCGCAGCAGCAGTTCGAGCAGGGCGAACTCCTTGGCGGTCAGGTCGATGCGTGCCCCGCCGCGTTCGGCGCGGCGACGGATCAGGTCCAGGCGCAGGTCGGCCAAGCCCAGGCTGGTGTCCTGGCTGGCGCTGGCACCCCGGCGCAGCAGGCTGCGCACTCGGGCCAGCAGCTCGGAGAAGGCGAAGGGCTTGACCAGGTAGTCGTCGGCGCCCAACTCCAGGCCGTGCACGCGGTCCTCGACGGCGTCGCGGGCGGTGAGGAACAGCACCGGTGTGTCCAGCCCGGCCTGGCGCACCGCCTGGAGGATCTGCCAGCCGTTGCGCCCGGGCAGCATCACGTCGAGGATCAGCAGGTCGTGGTCGCCGGTCAGCGCCAGGTGCTGGCCGCTGTCGCCGTCGCTGGCCAGCTCGGTGGCGAAGCCGGCCTCGCTCAGGCCCTGGCTCAGGTACTGGCCGGTCTTGGCCTGGTCTTCGACGATCAGCAGTTTCATGACAGTCCTTGTAGTGATGTGGCTTGTGGCGTGCGCTGTGGAACGGTTTTCGTGGGAGCGGGCATGCCCCGCGAGAGGGTCGCCTGGGCGAGTGCAATCGCGGGGCAAGCCCGCTCTCCCAAAGCCTGCCCCCATACGTCGAGGAAATGATACGTGACGATCTGGCGGCCTGCCCAAGCTGACAAAGTTGTAATCTTCCCGTCAGCCAGCTGCCAGCCTGCCTTTTCGACAATGGCGCCATCTTCGCTGTATTGATCTGGAGTCACCCATGAAACACCTGTTCCTCACCGCCGCGCTTGCCCTGACCAGCCTGCCCGCCTTCGCTGGCGAAGCCAAACCCTTCGCTTTTGGCGAACCGGCGCCGGCAGCCAAGGCCACCCGCACCGTCGAGGTGGTGCTCAAGGACATTGCCTTCGAACCCAAGAGCATCAAGGTCAAGGCCGGCGAAACCGTACGTTTCGTGCTGGTCAATGAAGGCAATCTACCCCACGAGTTCAACCTGGGCGACAAAGCCATGCACGCCGAGCATCAAAAGGAAATGGTCGCCATGCAAGGCAAGATCTTCACCGCCGGCATGAATCACGAAGGCATGGACCATGGCCAGATGGACCACAGCCAGATGATGGACGGCGGCCATGGCCACGATACCGGCAACACCGTGCTGGTGCAGCCTGGCCAGCGCGCGGAGCTGACCTGGACCTTCCGCAAGTCAGCACCCATCGAGTTCGCCTGCAACGTGCCGGGCCATTACCAGGCCGGCATGGTCGGGCCGTTGACCATCGAGTGACATCGGCTCCAAGGCGGGGTGCAAAACCGGTAGACTAGGGGCAATTTCGAACCTTCAGGTCAGTTTCCATGCATCCCGCCGCCGAACACTCCCCGCTGGGCAAGTCCAGCGAATACATTGCCACCTACACCCCCGCGCTGTTGTTCCCCATCCCACGCCTGGCCAAGTGGGCCGAGCTGGGCGTCAGTGGCGAGGCGCTGCCGTGGCAGGGCGTGGATTTCTGGAACTGCTTCGAGCTGTCGTGGCTGCTGCCTTCAGGCAAGCCGGTGGTGGCCATCGGCGAGTTCGCCATCCCTTGCGACTCGCCGAACATCATCGAGTCCAAGTCCTTCAAGCTGTACCTCAACTCGCTGAACCAGACCGTGTTCGCCTCGCTGGCCGAGTTGCAGGCGTGCCTGGTAAAAGACCTGTCCGCCGCCGCGGGTAAGGCAGTCGCGGTCAAGGTCAGCACCCTGGCCGAGGTCGAAGGCCAAGGCGTGACCGCCTTGCCGGGCCAGTGCATCGACGCGCTGGATGTGACCATCAGCAACTACGAGCAGCCGCAACCGGAGCTGCTGCGTTGCTCCTCGGAGCGCGTGGTAGAAGAGACGCTGCATAGCCACCTGCTCAAATCCAACTGCCCGGTCACCGGCCAGCCAGACTGGGGTAGCGTGGTGGTTGCCTACAAGGGGCCGGCGCTGGACCCTGCCAGCCTGCTGACCTATCTGATCAGCTTCCGCCAGCATGCCGACTTCCACGAGCAATGCGTGGAGCGGATCTACCTGGACCTGAAGAACCTGCTTAAGCCTGAGCACCTGACGGTGTATGCACGGTATGTGCGCCGGGGTGGGTTGGATATCAACCCGTATCGCAGCACCGGGGCGATCAGCCCGCAGAACCTGCGGTTGGTGCGGCAGTAATGTAACGGGGCTGCAACACAGCCCCGTCGGGTTCAGATCCCCATGCTGTGCAGCGAGTTGGC
Organism: Pseudomonas sp. FG47; assembly: GCF_057809115.1. NCBI lineage: Bacteria > Pseudomonadati > Pseudomonadota > Gammaproteobacteria > Pseudomonadales > Pseudomonadaceae > Pseudomonas > Pseudomonas sp. FG47. The sequence continues at coordinate 1,849 of NZ_JBMDJI010000023.1, read as the reverse complement.
GATGCTGCGCAGGGTGGCGGTGAGGTCGGGGTGCTCGGCCTCGAAGCGTTCGATGGCCAGGTTCACGCCATCGACCAGGTTGTTGTCCGGGGTGGCTTCCTCGAGCTTGAGCTGGGCTTCGATCTGCCGGGCTTCTTCATGCAGGCTGGCCAGCTCCTCTTCCGACAGCGGCACATTGCGATCCAGTTGCTCGCGCAGGCTATTCAGGCGCTCTTGCAGTTCGCGGGCAGGCATTGTTCGTACTCCATCAATGGCTTGGCAAACCATGGACCTCAGCGAAACGGCAAAGGTTCTGGCCTGCCTTCAAGCGTAATCCACCTGTCGGCGCTTTGCATGATCCGCATCAAGCTGGATGTATCAGGGTTTCTCGCCCTTGTACCGGCGCTGGGCGATGTCCGCCAGGCAGGCGTCGAGAGCTTCGAGGTGATCGATCACCGAGTGCACGCCCAGCCCGAACAACGCCAAGGTCGCCTTGCCGCGGGCTCGCTCCCGTTCCTGTTGGTTCAGTGCCTGCCAGTGCGGCGAAGCCTGCTCGCAGGCCGCCAGGCCCACGGTCCACAAGCCGGCGTTCAAGGCCGATTGCAGCAGCAGGGGTTCGCCGCTAACCAGCACGCAGCCATCCAGGCGCTGGCTTTGCAGGCTCATCAGCGCCTGCCAGCAGGCATCGGGCGCAGGCCCTTTGCTGCCATTGAGCGGATGCCCCGGCAGCCAATCGGGCAGCACACGGGTCAAACGCTTGCCCTGGGCGGCATTCAGGTCGTCGAGCCAGATGCACGGAATTTGCCGGGTGCGCAGGCGCGCCAGTAAGTCGAGGGCGCCCGGTGTGGGCAGGGCCGTGCCGTTCGCGGCCTGGACCAGGCAGCCGCGCAGGCCGAACAGCACGGCGGTGAAGGCGGGTGCTTCTTGCATGGCAGCGTCCCTGAAATAGCTTCCACGCTAGCCGGCGATTGTTACCGGCAGATGACCGCAACACTTGTTCACATAATCTTGACCTAGATATGTAAAACTACGCTCCAGCCAGTAAGCCATTATACTTGCGCCCAATTCAGCAACGCGCCAACGGCCGTTGCACCGTGAAATCCGATGGAGAAACATCTATGCGTAGGTTCGGTGCCGGAGTGCTCGAGCGAGTCACCCAGGCCTGTGTCTGCGCCAGCTTGTTGCTGGCGCCCGTGGCGGCCACCCAGGCGGCCAGCGAGGAAGACCCCTGGGAGTCGGTCAATCGACCGATCTTCAAGTTCAACGATACCCTCGACACCTATGCCCTCAAGCCGCTGGCCCAGGGTTACCAGGCGATCACCCCGCAGTTTCTCGAGGACGGCATCCACAACATCTTCCGCAACCTCGGCGATGTCACCAACCTGGCCAACAATGTGCTGCAGCTCAAACCGCACGCGGCGGGCGTCGACACCGCGCGGTTGATCGTCAACACCACCTTCGGCCTGGGCGGCTTCTTCGATGTCGGCACCAAGATGGGCCTGCAGCGCAATGACGAAGATTTCGGCCAGACCCTCGGCTACTGGGGGGTGCCCAGCGGGCCGTACGTGGTCATCCCGCTCCTGGGCCCCAGCACCGTGCGTGACGGCCTGGCCAAGTACCCGGACACCTACACCGAACCCTACCGCTACATCGACCACGTGCCGACGCGCAACTCGATCTTCGCCCTGGACGTGATCGACACCCGCGCCAGCCTGCTGTCGGCGGAGAAACTGGTGCAGGGCGACAAGTACATCTTCCTGCGTAACGCCTACCTGCAGAACCGTGAGTTCAAGGTCAAGGACGGGCAGGTCGAAGACGACTTCTGACCCCGTCGGTCGGGTCATGGGGCTGCCTTGCAGCCCATCGCCGG
>NZ_JBMDJI010000022.1:0-83062 GCF_057809115.1 Pseudomonas sp. FG47 | reverse complement strand
GGGCGGCGCTCGATCTCATAGGCGCTGAATGCCTAACGGCGGACACCTCTCACCGCAAACACAACTTCCAGACGGACACCTCTCAACCCCAAGCCCCCGTCGCCACTTCCCTACCCCTTACAAGCTAGGAAACGCAAACTGCGACGCCTCATGGCTGGCCCGCTGCGGCCAGCGCTGGGTAATCGCCTTGCGCCGGGTATAGAAGCGCACCCCATCCGGACCATAGGCATGCAAGTCACCGAACAACGACCGCTTCCACCCACCAAAGCTGTGATAAGCCACCGGCACCGGCAGCGGTACGTTCACCCCAACCATGCCCACCTCGATCTCATCGCAGAACAACCGCGCCGCCTCACCGTCACGGGTAAAGATGCAGGTGCCATTACCGTACTCGTGCTCGTTGATCAGCTGCATCGCCTGCTCCAGGCTGTTCACACGAACAACACACAGCACCGGGCCGAAGATCTCTTCCTTATAGATGCGCATCTCAGGCGTGACATTGTCGAACAGCGTGCCACCGACAAAGTAGCCATCCTCGTTACCTGCCACACGATAGCCACGACCATCGACCACCAGCTTGGCGCCAGCGGCAACACCCTCATCGATGTAGCCAACTACCTTGTCGCGGGCCGCGGCAGTCACCAACGGCCCCATGTCCAACCCACAGGAAGTACCGGCACCAATCTTCAACGCCTTGATCTGCGGTTCCAGCTTGGCGATCAGGGCATCGGCCACCTGGTCGCCCACGCAGACCGCCACCGAGATAGCCATGCAACGCTCGCCGCACGAACCATAGGCAGCGCCCATCAGCGCGCTGACCGCATTGTCCAGGTCGGCATCGGGCATCAGTACCGCGTGGTTCTTCGCGCCGCCCAGGGCCTGCACACGCTTGCCGCGCTTGGTGCCCTCGGCATAGATGTACTCGGCGATCGGGGTCGAACCGACGAAGCTCAGTGCCTTGACCTCCGGCGCCTCGATCAGCGCATCGACCGCCTCTTTGTCGCCATGCACGACGTTCAGGATGCCCTTCGGCAGGCCAGCTTCGAGCAGCAGTTGCGCGATGAACAGCGTAGAGCTTGGGTCACGCTCGGAAGGTTTGAGAATAAATGCGTTACCACAGGCGATCGCCAGCGGGTACATCCACAGCGGCACCATGGCCGGGAAGTTGAACGGGGTGATACCGGCAACGATGCCCAGCGGCTGGAAATCCGACCAGGCATCGATGTTCGGCCCGACATTACGGCTGTACTCGCCTTTGAGCACTTCCGGAGCCGCGCAGGCGAACTCGACGTTCTCGATACCACGCTTGAGCTCGCCGGTGGCGTCCTCCAGGGTCTTGCCGTGCTCCTCGCTGATCATCTGCGATATCTTCGCCTCGTTCTGCTCAAGCAGCTGCTTGAAGCGGAACATCACCTGGGCACGCTTGGCCGGCGGAGTGTTGCGCCAAGCCGGGAAAGCGGCCTTGGCCGAGTCGATGGCCTGCTGGACGGTGGCACGGCTGGCCAGTTCGACCTTGCGCACGGCCTGCCCGGTGGACGGATTGAAGACCTCGGCGGTGCGCTCGCCCTTGGTGACCAGCTCGCCGTGGATCAGGTGCTGAACAATGCTCATGCAGAACTCCAGATAAAGAAAGTAGAAGCAGGCGCGCAATTCACGCGCCTGACGTCAAAAGCGGAAAGATCAGTCGACCTTGTTCAGGGCTTCGCCTACGGCATCGAACAGACGGTCCAGCTCCTGCGGCTGGGTATTGAAGGTCGGCCCGAATTGCAGGGTGTCGCCGCCGTAGCGCACATAGAAGCCGGCTTGCCACAGTTTCATCGCCGCCTCATATGGGCGCACGATGGCGTCACCGTCGCGCGCGGCGATCTGGATGGCGCCGGCCAGGCCGTAGTTGCGGATGTCGACGATGTTCTTGCTGCCCTTGAGCCCGTGCAACAGCTGCTCGAAGTGCGGCGCCAGCTCGGCGGCGGACTGCACCAGGTTTTCCTTTTGCAGCAAGTCCAGCGCGGCGATACCGGCGGCGCAAGCCACCGGGTGCGCCGAATAGGTGTAGCCGTGGGGGAATTCCACCGCGTACTCGGGCGTCGGCTGGTTCATGAAGGTCTGGTAGATCTCGCCGGTGGCGATCACCGCGCCCATCGGGATGGCGCCGTTGGTGACCTGCTTGGCGATGCACATCAGGTCCGGGGTCACGCCGAAGGCTTCAGCGCCGGTCATCGCGCCCATGCGGCCAAAGCCGGTGATCACTTCGTCGAAGATCAGCAGGATATTGTGCTGGGTGCAGATTTCACGCAGGCGCTTGAGGTAACCCTTGGGCGGCGGCAACACGCCAGCCGAGCCGGCCAGCGGCTCGACGATCACCGCGGCAATGTTCGAGGCGTCGTGCAGCTCGATCAGCTTGAGCATTTCGTCAGCCAGGGCGATACCGCCCTCTTCCGGCATGCCCTTGCTGAACACGTTGGCCGGCAGCACGGTGTGCGGCAGGTGATCGACGTCCAGCAGCTGGCCGAACAGCTTGCGGTTGCCGTTGACGCCGCCCAGGCTGGTGCCGGCGATGTTCACTCCATGGTAGCCGCGAGCACGGCCGATGATCTTGGTCTTGGTGGCCTGGCCTTTCAGGCGCCAGTAGGCACGCACCATCTTCAGCGCGGTGTCGGCGCACTCGGAGCCGGAGTTGGTGAAGAACACGTGGTTGAGGTCACCCGGCACCAGGTTGGCGATTTTCTCAGCCAACTGGAACGCCAGCGGGTGGCCGAACTGAAAGGCCGGCGAGTAGTCCAGGGTCGCGACCTGGCGGGCGACCGCCTCGCTGATCTCCTTGCGGGTGTGCCCGGCGCCGCAGGTCCACAGGCCCGACAGGGCGTCGAACACCTTGCGGCCCTTGTCGTCGACCAGGTAATTGCCTTCGGCCGCGACGATCAGGCGCGGGTCGCGCTGGAAGTTGCGGTTGGCGGTGTAGGGCATCCAGTGGGCGTCCAGCTTGAGCTGGCTGGCGATACCGGTATGGGCGGTCTCGGGCATGTTCATCGGGCGGTTCCTCGAAAGACGATTAGGCAACGATGGATGTTGTTGCAGCTAAATTGGCACGGCGATAAAGTCCAGAAAACCCAACATTTCTAACCTTCATTCCGCAGCGTGCTAAACATATGAGCCGACGTCCCGATCCCCTCGCCCAGGTCAGCGATTTTGATATCCGCTTGCTGAAAATCTACCGCAGCGTGGTGGAATGCGGCGGCTTCTCGGCGGCTGAAAATGTTCTGGGCATCGGCCGTTCGGCGATCAGCCAGCAGATGAACGACCTGGAGCAACGTCTTGGCCTGCGCCTGTGCCAGCGCGGGCGCGCGGGGTTTTCGCTGACCGAGGAAGGTCGCGAGGTTTACCACTCGGCCCTGCAACTGCTCAGCGCCCTGGAAAGCTTTCGCACCGAGGTCAACGGGCTACACCAGCATTTGCGCGGTGAACTGAACATCGGCCTCACCGACAACCTGGTAACCCTGCCGCACATGCGTATCACCCACGCCCTGGCCGAGTTGAAGGACCGCGGCCCGGACGTGCGCATCCAGATCCGCATGATCGCCCCGAGCCAGGTAGAGCAGGGCGTGCTCGACGGCAGCCTGCATGTCGGCGTGGTGCCACAGACCAGCCCGCTGTCGGGACTTGAGTATCAGCCGCTGTACAGTGAGCGCTCGCTGCTCTACTGCGCGGTCGGCCACCCGCTGTTCTACGCCGACGACCAACAAATCGACGACCTGCGCCTGAACAGCCAGGATGCCATCGCCCCAACCTTCCGCCTGCCCGCCGATATCCAGGCGCACTACCAGGCCCTGCACTGCACCGCCAGCGCCTCGGACCGTGAAGGCATGGCCTTCCTGATCCTCACCGGGCGCTACATTGGCTACCTGCCCGACCACTACGCCAGCTTCTGGGTGCAACAAGGCCGCCTGCGCGCGCTCAAGCCTGCGCAGCGCTTCTACGACCTGGGCCTGAGCTGGGTGACGCGCAAGGGACGGCGACCGAACCTGGTGCTGGAAAGCTTTTTGGACAACCTGGCTGCGACGCGTTGATACCCATCTGAGCCGCAAATGCTTGTCACTTCGGCACAGGCAGGTAATCTGTCGGACATTCGTAACGACCCGTCCGGAATCGTCCATGACCCTAGAAGTCCCTGCGCATCGCTCCCCCGCCTCGGGCAAGCCCGCCGGCCGCATCCGCCAGAAGAACGAGCAGGCCATCATCCAGGCCGCCGAAGACGAGTTCGCCCGCCACGGCTACAAGGGCACGAGCATGAACACCATCGCGCTCAAGGCCGGCTTGCCCAAGGCCAACCTGCACTACTACTTCACCAACAAGCTGGGCCTGTACATCGCCGTGCTGAGCAACATCATCGAGTTGTGGGACAGCACCTTCAACGCCTTGAACGTCGAGGACGACCCGGCCGAAGCGCTGAGCCACTACATTCGCACCAAGATGGAGTTCTCCCGGCGCAACCCGCAGGCCTCGCGCATCTTCGCCATGGAAGTAATCAGCGGCGGCGAGTGCCTGAGCGAGTACTTCAGCGCCGACTACCGCGACTGGTTCCGTGGCCGCGCCGCGGTTTTCCAGGCCTGGATCGACGCCGGCAAGATGGACCGGGTCGACCCGGTGCACCTGATCTTCCTGCTCTGGGGCAGCACCCAGCACTATGCCGACTTCGCCACCCAGATCTGCCAGGTCACCGGCCGCAGCCGCCTGACCAAGCAGGACATGGAAGACGCCAGCAACAATCTTATCCACATCATTCTCAAAGGCTGCGGCATCACCACGCCCGCCTGACCCGGACCTATGCCTTCTACCCTGCTCGAGCTCTGCGAGTTCCGCGAGGACATTCGCAAGAGCCGCTTCATCACCCTCGCCGGCCCGATCAGCAGCGCCGCCGAGGCGATGGCCTTCATCGAACGCCACAGCGACCTGGCGGCCACCCACAACTGCTGGGCCTGGAAACTCGGCGCCCAGTACCGCAGCAGTGACGATGGCGAACCCGGCGGCACTGCCGGCCGGCCGATCCTCGCCGCCATCGAGGCCCAGGATTGCGACCAGGTGGTCGTCCTGGTGATCCGTTGGTACGGAGGCATTCAGCTAGGCACCGGCGGCCTGGCCCGCGCCTATGGCGGTGGTGCCAACAAGTGCCTGCAACAGGCGCCGAAGCGGCTGCTGGTGCAACGCAGCGAATTCAGCTGCAGTTGCAGCTTCAGCGAGCTGGCGTTGCTCAAGCTGCGCCTGGCCGAGGCGGATGGGCTGGTACTGGACGAACGGTTCACCGCCAATGGCGTCGACCTGCAGATCGCCCTGGGGGACGCACACCTCAATACCCTGCAACAGCAGTTGGCCGACCTCAGCCGTGGGCGGATCCTGCTCGAACGCCGCTGAAGGTTGCCCACAACTACTGTGGGCGTGCCTGTGGATAAGCTTTGGGCATTTTAGTGCAGGCCTTTACCGACAAGGCCTGCAAGGCTTTGAGCATATTTTGATCACAGCCGTATGACAGGCGTGCAAACCGAACGGGATCAGTTAGTTATCCCCAGGCGTTGAGCAGAACTGCGCCCGCCACCTGCTGTTTCAAGACGTTGCGCTTGCACACAGATACTGTGGAGCAGCTTGTGGATAACCCGTGCGGCGATGCGCCAGACCCCGTAATCACGGGGCTTGCGCCGAACTGATCATTTTCTGACCAGGCCGGGCATCGAGCCCTGGTCTGGAGTATGCTCCTGAGCCAGCACCCACCTTTTCAGGAGCCCCGCAATGACCGCACAGAAAACCGCCCTGATCATCGGCGCCTCACGTGGCCTGGGCCTCGGCCTGGTGCAGCGCCTGCGCGAGGACGGCTGGAACGTCGTCGCCACCGTGCGTGATCCGCAAAAGCCCGGCGCGCTGGCCGAGGTACCTGGTGTGCGCATCGAACGCCTGGAAATGAACGACACCGCGCAGCTTGACGGCCTCAAGCAACGCCTGCAAGGTGAGGTATTCGACCTGGTATTCGTCAACGCCGGAGTCATGGGCCCGCTACCGCAGGACCTGGAGCGCGTCCAGGCGCAGGAAGTCGGCGAGCTGTTCATGACCAACGCCGTGGCGCCGATCCGGGTCGCCCGCCGCCTGGCCGGCCAGGTACGCCAAGGCAGCGGTGTACTGGCGTTCATGAGCTCGATCCTGGGCAGCGTGACCATTCCCGACGGTGGCGAGATCTGCCTGTACAAGGCCAGCAAGGCCGCGCTCAACTCGATGATCAACAGCTTCGTGGTCGAACTGCAGCGCCCCGACCTGTGCGTGCTGGCCATGCACCCGGGCTGGGTGAAGACCGACATGGGTGGCGACAACGCCGAGATCGACGTGCTCACCAGCACCCGCGGCATGCTCGCGCAGATCAAGGCGCAAAGCGGCAAAGGTGGCCTGCGCTTCATCAACTACCAGGGCGAGGCGCTGACCTGGTGAATTGAAAGCCGCGTGGCGAGGCAGTAGACTTCAAGCCTCGCCCCCGCGGCGAACCTGGATCAGCAGACAGGGCAACACTGAGCTGGCTTACCTGAACCCACTTTCAGAGGAGCCGGCACCATGCCTGCGACCCGTACCTGGTTGAAATCCCCCCTTGCCATCTTCACTGCCAACGACGCCGATGCCAGCGCTGGCCTGGTGATCGAAGACGGCCGCATCACCGAGCTGCTGGCCGCCGGCCAAACGCCCAGCACACCCTGCGATCAAGTGTTCGATGCCCGTGAACATGTAGTGCTGCCTGGCCTGATCAACACCCATCATCACTTCTACCAAACACTTACCCGCGCCTGGGCGCCGGTGGTCAACCAGCCGTTGTTCCCTTGGCTGAAAACCCTTTACCCGGTGTGGGCGCGCCTGACCCCGGCCAAGCTCGAGCTGGCCAGCCAGGTAGCACTGGCCGAACTACTGTTGTCTGGCTGCACCACTGCCGCCGACCACCACTACCTGTTCCCCGAAGGCCTGGACAACGCCATCGACGTGCAGGTCGAGGCCGTTCGCAAGCTGGGCATGCGCGCCATGCTCACCCGCGGCTCGATGAGCCTGGGCGAGAAGGACGGCGGCCTGCCGCCGCAACAGACCGTGCAACAAGGCGAGGTGATCCTCGCCGACAGTCAGCGGCTTATCCACAGCTACCACGAGCGTGGCGACGGCGCGCGCATCCAGATTGCCCTGGCGCCCTGCTCACCGTTCTCGGTCACCCCAGAGATCATGCGGGCCAGCGCCGAGCTTGCCGAGGAACTGGACGTGCGTCTGCACACCCACCTGGCCGAAACCCTCGATGAAGAAGACTTCTGCCTGCAGCGCTTTGGCCTGCGCACCGTCGACTACCTCGACAGCGTCGGCTGGCTCGGCCCACGCACCTGGCTGGCCCACGGCATCCACTTCAACCCCGACGAGATCACCCGCCTCGGCGCTGCCGGGACCGGCATCTGCCACTGCCCCAGCTCGAACATGCGCCTGGCTTCGGGCATCTGCCCGACCGTGGAGCTGGATGCCGCGGGTGCGACGGTTGGCCTGGGGGTGGACGGTTCGGCCTCCAACGACGCCTCGAACATGATCCTCGAGGCGCGCCAGGCCCTGTACCTGCAGCGCTTGCGCTACGGCGCCGAACGGATCACGCCGGAACGCGCGCTGGGCTGGGCGACCCGCGGCTCGGCCAAGTTGCTGGGACGCGGCGATATCGGCGAACTGGCCGTGGGCAAGCAGGCCGACCTTGCGCTGTTCAAGCTCGATGAACTGCGTTTCTCCGGCAGCCACGATCCACTTTCAGCCCTGCTGCTGTGTGGCGCCGACCGTGCCGACCGGGTGATGGTCGGCGGCCAGTGGCGGGTCATCGACGGCCAGATCGAGGGCCTGGACGTGCAGGGCCTGATCGCCAACCATCGCCAGGCCGCCGCCCAACTGATCGCCGGTTGATGAACCAAGGCCTGGGCGGGCGCATTGCCCGGCCAGGCTCTGTAGAATGGCGGCCAACCGTACCTGATCGAGATTGCACACATGTATGACTGGCTGAACGCCTTGCCCAAGGCGGAACTGCACATGCACCTGGAGGGTTCCCTGGAGCCCGAACTGCTGTTCGCCCTGGCCGAACGCAACAAAGTCGCCCTGCCCTGGGCCGATGTGGAAACCCTGCGCGGCGCCTACGCCTTCAACAACCTGCAGGAATTCCTCGATCTTTATTACCAAGGCGCCGATGTCTTGCGCACCGAGCAGGACTTCTACGACCTGACCTGGGCCTACCTGCAACGCTGCAAGGCGCAGAACGTGATTCATACCGAGCCGTTCTTCGATCCACAGACCCACACCGACCGTGGCATCCCTTTTGAAGTAGTGCTGAACGGCATCAACCAGGCGCTCAAGGATGGCCGTGAACAACTGGGGATCGGCAGCGGCCTGATCCTCAGTTTCCTGCGCCACCTGAGCGAAGATGAAGCCCAGAGAACCCTCGACCAGGCCCTGCCGTTCCGTGACGCCTTCGTCGCCGTAGGCCTGGACAGCTCGGAAAGAGGCCACCCGCCAAGCAAGTTCCAGCGCGTGTTCGACCGCGCCCGCAGCGAGGGCTTGCTGACCGTTGCCCATGCCGGCGAGGAAGGCCCGCCCGAATACATCTGGGAAGCACTTGACCTGCTGAAGATCCAGCGTATTGACCATGGCGTGCGCGCCATCGAGGACGAGCGGCTGATGCAGCGCATCATCGACGAGCAGATCCCGCTGACCGTCTGCCCGCTGTCCAACACCAAGCTGTGCGTGTTCGACCACATGAGCCAGCACAACATCCTCGACATGCTCGAGCGCGGCGTGAAGGTCACGGTCAACTCCGATGACCCAGCCTACTTCGGCGGCTACGTCACCGAGAACTTCCACGCCCTGCACGAGCACCTGGGCATGACCCAGGACCAGGCCCGTCGCCTGGCACAGAACAGCCTCGACGCACGTCTGGTGCGCTAACCCACCTGTCGTGTCGGCAGCCGCGCGATAGCGTTGATGTGCTGCAACCCGGGCGGCGTAAGCTGTACCGCCCGGTTGCCTTCCAGCTCACGCACCCAACCCGACTGCTGGAACAACCGCAACAGCGCCTGCCCCAGGCGCCCCCCCAGATGCGGTCTTTGGTCGCTCCACTCGGTGCAATGGCAAATGATGCAACCGCGCTTGCCATCAGGCACCAAGGCGTCGATGAAGACCCCCAGGGCTGCCAATCGCGCTTTGCCTGCGACACTCACGCACAACTGCTGCTCGCTGCCCTCGAGCCAGCCGTCGGCGAGCATGCGCTGGAACAGGTCGGCCGCCACCTCGCCGCCCAGGTGGTCGCCACATAGACGCGCCTTGCGCATGGACAGCGGGATCTGCAAGGCATCCGCTTTGCGCCCAGCCTCACGCACCTGCAATTGCACGCTGGCAAGCGCCTCCACTGCCGCACCCACCTCGGGGGTGGCCAAGCGGAAATAGCGCTTGCGCCCACGAGGCTCGAAGCGCAGTAGCCCCGCCGTTGACAGCAACGAAAGATGTGCACAGGCTGACGACGTACTGAGGCCGGTGAGCAGCGCCAGTTCATCCGCCGCCCGCGGCGTGCCATCGATCAGCGCCCATAACATGGCACTACGCTTGGGGTCGGCCATCAGGCCAGCGACCTGGCTGATGCTGCAGACTTCGTTCATGAACCTGACGCTCCCTGATGTATCTCGGCTGGTAGGCGGGGAAATGGCGCTATGCCGGGGCAGTATAAAACCACTCGTGGTTGACTTGCCGAGCCCTGTAGGACAGCTCCCGACCGCCCTGTCCCCTCCCTTGCGAACGCAGGCCAAATCGGCTGTTAGCCTGTGATTCCGCCGCTATGGCAGCACGGGGCCAAGTCGCCTTACCGGAGTCGTCAAAAAATCCTATAGATGCGCTCAACAATTACCAGGCACGATGCAGAAAGCTCCCCTCCCCAAACCCGCCATGACCGTCAGTCAGGGTACTGATCCTGGTCATGCCGAGAGCCTGGACTGGCGCTAAACTTCATCCGCTCTCGCTCACTGGAGGTGAATCGCGATGAAGATTGTCGTCAGTGCGTCGAACCGAAACCCTGCTTGCCCTTGGCAGGTCCAGTTGGACCAGCACGTGGTAAGTTTCCGCAACGAAGCCGAGGCACGGGCCTTCGTGGCCTTGCTGGAGACGCGCCTGAACGCGCCTCATGCCCTTACACCGAGCGCCTGGCCTGCAAGCGCCGGGTCAGCATTGCGACACTGACCACCACGGCACCACACAAACTGATGACCAGGGCCATGGGCACCGCGCTGCCGTCATGCAGCACGCCGACCAGAGCCGCCGCGGCCGCCGCAACGCTGAACTGCAGGCAGCCCATCAATGCCGAAGCACTGCCTGCCCGGGCCCCCTGGCCACTCATGGCGCACGCCGAGGCGTTGGGAATGATGCAGCCGAGGCTGGCGATGCAGACGAACAGCGGCACCAGCAACGGCCAAAGCGTCACGGGACGCAGCGCCGCCACCAGCAGCAGCGCCAGCGCCGCGGCCAGGTACAGCCAGACTGCGCGCGCCAGCAAGAACGCCGGCCCACGCTTGGCCAAAAGGCGCGCATTGACCTGGGCCATCAGGATGAAACCAGCGGCATTGGTGCCGAACAGCCAGCCATAGTGTTCGGCAGGCACGCCGTACAGCTTGATGAAGACAAAGGGCGAACCGGCGATGTAAGCGAACATACCGGCTATGGCGACCCCGCCAGTCAGGGCATGACCCACGAACACGCGGTCACCGAGCAGGCGCAGGTACTGGCGCAATGCACCCGATAGCGGCTGGCGCGGCACATGCGTCGGCAGGCTTTCCGGCAGCCCCAGGCCAACGGCCACCAGGCAGGCGGCGCTGAACAGGCTCAAGGCCAGGAAGATCGACTGCCAGCCGGCCACGTTGACCAGCACGCCGCCGAGCATCGGCGCCAGAATCGGCGCCAGGCCCATCACCAGCATCAATTGCGAGAACACCTTGGCCGAAGCCACTGCGTCGCACTTGTCACTGACGATCGCCCGCGACAGCACCATGCCGGCACAGCCACCTAGCGCCTGGACGAAACGCGCCACGATCAGGCTGTCGAGGTTCGGCGCGTAAGCGCAGGCCAGCGACGCCAGGGTGAACAGGCCGACGCCGAACAGCAGCGGGACGCGCCGGCCGAAACGGTCGGCCACCGGGCCGTAGGCCAGCTGGCCAAGGGACAGGCCGAGGAAGTAGGCAGCCAGGGTGGTCTGCACGTGCTTTTCATCGGTGGCGAAAGCGTGCGCCATGGCCGGGAAAGCAGGCAGATAGAAGTCGATCGCCAAGGGCCCGAACGCACTCAGGGCGCCGAGAATCAGCAGGGTTCGCAGGTTCATGGAGAATCCATAGCAGGCTAAGCAAGCGCTTAAGTCTACCTGTACTGGGTGCCCTGGCGATGAAAACCTTCGTAATAATTGCCGCCGATTTTTCCCCGTAGAAGCCGGCTTGCCGGCGAACACCGGCACAGCCGGTGCCATCCGGCCAGGCGCCTGGTTCGCCAGCAAGGCTGGCACCTATGGCATGAGGTTTACAGGGTCAAACCCTGATCAGGCCACTTCGGCCTGATATCCCTCCTGGCGAATCGCGGCCAGGATCTGCTCCGCCGCCAAGGCACTTTCCACCCGCACCTGTCGCGCCGCCAGGTCCACTTCCACCCGCGCCGCGCCATCCTGCTCCTGCACCGCTCGGGTCACGCCTTTCACGCAATGGCCGCAGGTCATGCCTTGTACATTGAAAACTTGCATCGAGGTTACCTCCTGGTGGGTTTTGCCCAGTCTCATCCTTGCCATCGGGGCAAGGTCAAGTTCTGCCGGCAACGGCCGGGCTGGAAATCCGCGCGCGGCTCGGCCAAGCTGCGCCTTTGACGTTTTTGCCAAGCAGGAGATTCTTCATGATCAGGGCAGCATTGGGCCTTGTCGGGCTACTGGGCGCGCTCGCCGGGGTGCCAACGGCCAGCGCCGAGGGCAACGCGGACTACAGCGTGCTGATGATTTCCCGGGAACGCCTGGAAGTGGCCAGCAGTTGCGAGATCGGCATCTACCTCAACGATCAGTTGGCTGGCCGTCTGTTCCAGGAGCAGGCGACCTCGTTCAACCTGCCGCCGGGCCCTGTGGACGTGCGCCTGCGCCTGCTGCCAGGGCAGGTACCCGGCTGCGCGCCAGGGATCGAGGACCAACGCAGCACGCGACTCACCCTGCAGGCGGGCCAGATCAACAAATACCGCATTGCGATGGGACAAAATGGCCTGGTGCTGAAGCGAGCCGGCTTGGGCTATTGACCTTGCCCGCATGGCAAGGTTGATGCTGCAGGCCAGTCCACGGAGGAGAGAGCCATGCCCGCATCCACCACCTTCGACCTGCCGATCGCTGGCATGACCTGCGCCAGTTGCGCAGGTCGGGTCGAACGCGCCTTGCGCAAGGTCACCGGTACCGAACACGTCAGCGTCAACCTCGCCACCGAGCAGGCCCGCGTCCAGGCCCCGGCCGACAGCCTGCCGGCATTGGTCGACGCCGTGCGCGACGCTGGTTACAGCGTGCCGACCCGCACCCTAGAACTGCAGATCGGCGGCATGACCTGCGCCAGTTGCGTCGGCCGTGTCGAACGCGCCCTGGCCAAGTTGCCGGGGGTGCAGCAGGTCAGTGTCAACCTGGCCAACGAACGCGCCCACCTGGAAGTGCTCGAGGCGCTCGCTGACGACACCCTGATCGGCGCGGTCGAAAAGGCCGGCTACAGCGCCAGCCTGCCACGCGCCCGCCAGGACGACCAAGCCCAGGCACAGCGGCGTTTGCGCAACGAACGCCTGGCGGTCGGCGCCGCCCTGCTGCTGGCCCTGCCCCTGGTACTGCCGATGCTGGTACAACCCTTCGGCCTGCACTGGATGCTGCCGGCCTGGGCGCAGTTCCTCCTGGCCACCCCCGTGCAGTTCATCCTCGGTGCGCGCTTTTATGTCGCAGCCTGGAAAGCCGTACGCGCCGGCGCCGGCAACATGGACCTGCTGGTCGCCCTGGGTACCAGCGCCGGTTACGGCCTGAGCCTGTATCAATGGGCCAATGCCGCTGCCGGCATGCAGCCGCACCTGTACTTCGAAGCCTCGGCGGTGGTGATTGCCCTGGTGTTGCTGGGCAAGTACCTGGAGAGCCGCGCCAAACGTCAGACCGCCAGCGCCATCCGCGCCCTCGAAGCCTTGCGCCCGGAGCGCGCGGTACGGGTACGCGACGGACGCGAGGAAGACGTCGCGATCAGCCAACTGCGCCTGGGCGACCAGGTGCTGGTCAAGCCCGGCGAGCGCTTCCCCGTCGACGGTGAAGTGCTCGAAGGCAGCAGCCACGCCGACGAAGCGCTGATCAGCGGCGAGAGCCTGCCGGTGCCCAAGCAGCCCGGTGACGCCGTCACCGGCGGCGCCATCAACGGCGAAGGCCGCCTGCTGGTGGAAACCCGGGCGCTCGGCACCGAGACCGTCCTGGCCCGCATCATCCGCCTGGTCGAGGATGCCCAGGCGGCCAAGGCGCCGATCCAGAAACTGGTCGATCGGGTCAGCCAGGTGTTCGTTCCGGCGGTGCTGGTATTGGCGCTGATCACCTTGCTCGGCTGGTGGCTGGCCGGCGCGCCACTGGAAACCGCCCTGATCAACGCCGTCGCGGTCCTGGTGATCGCCTGCCCTTGCGCCCTCGGCCTGGCCACGCCGGCGGCGATCATGGCCGGAACCGGCGTCGCCGCCCGCCACGGCATCCTGATCAAGGACGCCGAAGCCCTGGAGCGCGCCCATGCGGTGAATCGCGTGGTGTTCGACAAGACCGGCACCCTGACCTCGGGCAGCCCGCGCATCGTTCACAGCCAATCCGCGACAGCTGACGATGGCGAACTGTTGCGCCTGGCCGGCGCCTTGCAGCGCGGCAGCGAACATCCGCTGGCCAAGGCCGTGCTCGACGCCTGCGCCGAACAAGGCATCGACGTGCCGCAGGTGGTGGCCAGCCAATCGCTCACCGGCCGGGGTATCGCCGGGCAGGTGGACGGCCGTGAACTGGCCCTGGGTAATCGCCGCCTGCTCGACGAAAGCGCCTTGTCTCCCGGCGCACTGACCAGCAACGCCACAGCCTGGGAGGCCGAGGGACGCACCTTGTCCTGGTTGGTCGAGCTTGGCAGCCAACCGCGGGTGCTGGGCCTGTTCGCCTTCGGCGACAGCCTCAAGGCCGGCGCCGACGTCGCCATTGCCGCGCTGCACCGGCGTGGCATCAGCAGCCACCTGCTGACCGGCGACAACCGCGGCAGCGCCAAGGTGGTGGCCGAGGCCCTGGGGATTGACGACGTGCATGCCGAAGTGCTGCCGGCCGACAAGGCCGCCACAGTGGCGGCGCTCAAGCGCGATGGCGTGGTGGCCATGGTCGGCGACGGCATCAACGACGCCCCGGCCCTGGCCGCCGCCGATATCGGCATCGCCATGGGTGGTGGCACCGACGTGGCCATGCAGGCCGCCGGCATCACCCTGATGCGCGGCGACCCACGCCTGGTGCCTGCGGCCCTGGAAATCAGCCGCAAGACCTACGCGAAGATTCGCCAGAACTTGTTCTGGGCCTTCATCTACAACCTGGTCGGCATCCCCCTGGCCGCGCTCGGTTATCTCAATCCCGTGCTCGCCGGCGCCGCCATGGCCCTGTCCAGCGTCAGCGTGGTGAGCAATGCGCTGTGGCTGAAGACCTGGAAACCCACCGCCGACCATCAGGAGCTGCCATGAACATCGGCCAGGCCGCCCGCCGCAGCGGGCTCAGCGCCAAGATGATCCGCTACTACGAGGCCATTGGCTTGCTGCGCCCGGCCCAGCGCAGCGACAGCGGTTATCGCCTGTACCAGCAGGAGGACCTGCACAGCCTGGCGTTCATCAAGCGCTCGCGCGACCTGGGCTTCTCCCTGGAGGAAGTGGCGAAGCTATTGACCCTCTGGCAGGATCGCCAACGCGCCAGTGCCGATGTGAAGGCCCTGGCGATGCAGCATATCGATGAGCTGAACCGGCGCATCGAGGAGCTGGTAAGCCTGCGCGACACCTTGGGCGAACTGGTCGCGCACTGCCAGGGTGACGATCGGCCGGATTGCCCGATCCTCAAGGACCTGGCCAATGGCGGCGGTTGCTGCCACTGAGGCAAGGCCGACCCGCCGGGGGCGCTCAGAGGCGGAGCTCGCCCGGCGTCGCCCCAAACAGCTGCTTGAAAGCGGCGATGAACGCCGAGGTCGAGTCATAACCGCAGCCCAGCGCCGCCTGGGTAACACTCTCCCCTGCCTCCAGCAGCGCCAGCGATGACAGCAGGCGCATGCGCTGGCGCCAGTTGCGAAAGCTCAGGCCCGTCTCGCGCTGGAACAGGCGCATCAAGGTTTTCTCCGACACACCCAACTGCCCAGCCCATTGCTGGAGGGTCTGTACTTGGTCGGGCGCGGCGATCAGCCCATTGCACAGCGCCAACAACCCCGGGTGACGTGGCAGTGGCAGCGAGAAACCTACGTCTGGCAGGGCGCGCAGTTGGTCCAGCAGCACCGCCACCAGCCGCGCCTCTACGCTGTCTCCAGTCGGGTAGTCCACGGCGAAGGTGCAGAATTGCTTGATCAACTCGCGCACCAGCGGCGTGACCTGCAATACCCGGCATTGCTCCACGGCCCAGGGGCAAGCATCGCGACGCACATAGAGGCTACGCATCTCGGCCTGCATCGAGGTCACCACCTCATGCTCGATGCCTGCCGGGATCCACACGCCCCATTGCGGCGGGGCGAAATAGCTGCCCGTACTGGTGTAGACGCCCAGCACGCCACTGATGGCGTAGGAGAACTGCACCCAGTCGTGATGATGGCGGGTGGTCCACGAGCCGGCGTCCAGGCTCTCGGCACGCGCATAGAGTGGCCTGGGCAAGTGGCTCAGGGTGGGGATGGCACGTGGTCCAGTGGTCGACATTGATACTGCCCAATAATGCGAGACGAACACAATACCAGCCGCACGCCACGCGAGCTGACTGGCGCTGGTCATCGCGGGGTAAGCCCACAAGCCAGGCGGCTACCTGCGCTAACGCTCGATGATCGCCGTTACCCCCTGCCCACCCGCCGCGCAGATGGAAATCAACCCCCGCCCCTTGCCACGTGCCTTCAGCAGCTTGGCCATGTTCGCCAGGATCCGCCCACCGGTCGCGGCGAACGGGTGGCCTGCCGCCAGCGAGCTGCCCTTCACGTTCAACTTGCTGCGGTCGATGGCGCCCAGCGCTGTGTCCAGCCCCAGGCGCGACTGGCAATAGGTCGGGTCTTCCCAGGCCTTGAGGGTGCACAACACCTGGGCGGCAAACGCTTCATGGATTTCGTAGTAGTCGAAGTCCTGCAAGCTCAGGCCATTGCGCGCCAACAACCGCGGCACCGCGTACACCGGCGCCATCAGCAAACCCTCCTGGCCGTGGACGAAGTCCACCGCCGCCGCCTCGCCATCCACCAGGTACGCCTGCACCGCAAGGCCCTGCTCCTGTGCCCAGTCCTCGCTGCCCAGAAGCACCAACGAGGCGCCGTCGGTCAGTGGCGTGGAGTTGCCCGGGGTGAGCGTGCCCAGGCCGCTGCGGTCGAATACCGGCTTGAGCTTGGCCAGTTGCGCCAGCGTCAGGTCCGCGCGCAGGTTATTGTCGCGCGTCAGGCCAAGGTAGGGCGTCAGCAGGTCGTCGTGCCAGCCTTCGGCGTAGGCCGCCGCCAAGTGCTGGTGGCTGAGCAGCGCCAGCGCATCCTGGTCGCCGCGCTCGATTTGCCAGGTTTGCGCCATGCGCTCGCAATGCTCGCCCATCGACAGCCCGGTGCGCGGCTCGCCATTACGCGGCAATTCGGGCCGCAAATGATGCGGGCGCAGTTTCAGAAACGGTTTGAGGCGTTCGCCCAGGGTTCTACCGCGGTTGGCTTGCAGCAGGATCTGCCGCAGCCCTTCGTTGACCGCGATTGGGGCGTCCGAGGTGGTATCCACCCCACCGGCGATCGCACTGTCGATCTGCCCCAGGGCGATCTTGTTGGCCACCAGCAAGGCCGCCTCCAGCCCTGTGCCGCAGGCTTGCTGGATATCGTAGGCCGGGGTTTGCGGCGACAACCGCGAGCCCAGCACGCATTCGCGGGTCAGGTTCATGTCACGCGATTGCTTGAGTACCGCTCCTGCCACCACCTCGCCCAGGCGCAGGCCATGCAAGCGATAGCGCTCGACCAGCCCTTCGAGGGTCGCGGTAAGCATCGCCTGGTTGCTGGCCTTGGCATAGGCGCCGTTGGAGCGGGCGAAAGGTATCCGGTTGCCGCCCAGGATCGCGACCCGGCGAATGGAATGCATGCCTGTTCCTCCTGAAACGATTTGATCCGTAAGCGTAGGCCGTTTCCAGCGATTCGAACGCCCCCTGGGTAAAACTGGTCCACACTTGCAAGCTTGCCTTCAGGGAGAACCGTACATGAGCGATCGTTATCTGGGCTTTGCCAACTCCACTCTTGGCCGCAAGCTGGTCGATGCTTTGGGCCTGCCGCGCCCAGTCCCGCTGGAGCGCTGGCAGGCCGGCCGGTTGCGCCCGATCGAGGGCGCGCTGGTGCTCGGTGGCGGGCCGCTGGCCGCGCAAGTCGCCGCCATCGCTCCCCGACTCACGGCCGATTGCTACAGCTTCAACAGCGACTCGCTGCCAGCGCCGGCCTGGGTCGCCGGCCTTGGGCCGAAGCTCAAGGCGGTGGTGTTCGATGCCAGCGCGTTATCCGACAGCGACATGCTCAAGCAGTTGCGTGAGTTCTTCCAACCCCTGCTGCGCAGTCTCGCGCCCAGTGCCCATGTACTGATCCTTGGTCGTGCCCCCGAACACCTCGCCGATCCGCTGGCCAGCGTCGCCCAGCGCGCCCTGGAGGGCTTCAGCCGCTCGCTGGGCAAGGAGCTGCGCTACGGCGCCACGGCCAACCTGCTGTATGTCGGCGAAGGCGCCCAGACGCAACTCGAAGGTGCCCTGCGCTTCTTCCTCTCGCCCAAGAGTGCGTTCGTCAGCGGCCAGGTGCTGCGCCTGGCAGCCTGCGCCGCCCAGGTCGAGGACTGGACCCGCCCACTGGCCGGGCGCCGGGCCCTGGTCACAGGTGCCGCCCGCGGTATCGGCGCGGCCATCGCCGAAACCCTGGCACGCGATGGTGCCGAGGTCACCTTGCTCGACGTGCCCCAGGCCCAGCGCGATCTCGATGCTGTGGCCGCGCGCCTGGGTGGCCGCGCCCTGGGCCTGGACATCTGCGCCGCCGATGCCGCCGCGCAACTGATCGACGCCCTGCCGGAAGGCCTGGACATCGTCGTGCACAATGCCGGCATCACTCGCGACAAGACCCTCGCCAACATGACCCCGGAATACTGGGACGCGGTGCTGGCGGTCAACCTCAAGGCGCCCCAGGTGCTGACCCAGGCGCTATTCGAGGCCGGCATGCTGCACGACAACGCCCGCATTACCTTGCTGGCATCGGTCAGCGGCATTGCCGGCAACCGTGGCCAGGCCAACTATGCCGCCAGCAAGGCAGGGCTGATCGGCTTCGCCCAGGCCTGGGCGCCACGCCTGGCTACCCAGGGCGCCAGTATCAACGCGGTGGCGCCGGGCTTCATCGAGACCCACATGACCGCGGCCATGCCCATGGCCCTGCGCGAGGCGGGTCGGCGCCTGAGTTCACTGGGCCAGGGCGGCCTGCCGCAGGATGTCGCCGAAGCCATCGCCTGGCTCAGCCAGCCGGGTTCGGGGGCGATCAACGGCCAGGCCTTGCGGGTCTGCGGCCAGGCCCTGATGGGAGCGTGAACATGAACCGTCCATGGCACGACCTGCACCGCCCCGACAGCCGCTTGGGCCTGTACCTGCGCGCCCTCGGCAAACGCCGGATCACTGGCAGCCAACTGCCGGCGCAAGGCTTGCGCTGCTATTTACGGGTAGATCACGACAACCTGGCGGCCTATCGTCGGCTCTGCCATTTCGCCGATGACGGACGCCTGCCTGGCACTTATCCGCACGTCATGGCCTTCAGCCTGCAATTACAATTGCTCAGCGCCCATGACTTCCCTTTTCCGTTGCTCGGCCTGGTGCACCTGCGCAACAGCCTGCAGGTCCTGCGCCCGCTGGGCGGCATCGATGGCTTGCGCTTTGCGGTACATGCCGACAACCTGCAAGCCCATGCCAAGGGCGGCACCTTCGACCTGATCACCGAGGCCGAGGACGGGCTGGGCCCGCTGTGGCGCGAAACCAGCCGCATGCTGGTGCGCGGCCTGAAGCTTGAGCAGCAGGTCGAGCAAGCGCCCGAGGCGCAACCCGACGCATTGCCGGAGGCTACCCGCTGGTACGCCGACAGCGACATCGGCCGACGCTATGCGCGGGTCTGTGGCGACTACAACCCGATCCACCTAAGCCGCCTGAGTGCGCGGCTGTTCGGCTTCCCCAGGGCCATCGCCCATGGCATGTGGAGCCAGGCCATGGCCTTGGCGGCGCTGCAAGGACACCTGCCCAGGGCGAGCTATGCGTTCGAGGTCGACTTTCTCAAGCCGGTGCGCCTACCCTCGGAAGTGCTGCTCAGCGCCAGCGAGGCCGGCCCCAGCGGCGTGCTCAGGCTCGACGGCCATGGCGGCCTGGTGCATATGCTCGGCGGCTGGCATTCACTCTGAACCTCGGGCCTTGTGGAAGTTGGCTTGCCACCTGGTTGCCGGATAAACCGGCTTGCTTTGCAACGGGCCTCGCCGGAAGCTATGCGCCACGAGGAGAGCCCAATGAACCTGCAAGAACTGACCGAACGCCTGCATCGCATCCGCGACAACAACGACTGGCGCGGTTTCCACAGCCCCAAGAACCTGGCCATGGCCGCCAGCGTCGAAATGGCCGAACTGGTGGAAATCTTCCAGTGGCTGACCGAGGAGCAGTCGCGCCAACTGCCCGCCGACCAGCTCGCCCACGCAGGCCAGGAAGTCGGCGATATCGTCCTCTACCTGTTGCTGCTGTGCAGCGAGCTGGGGCTGGACATGGACGCCGTGGTACGGGCCAAGCTGGCCGACAGCGAGAGGCGCTTCGCCAAATGAACGACCGTCACTTCGATGAACTGGCCAGCCGCTTCGCCGAGAAAATCTACGGCGGTGCCAAGGGTGCGATCCGCCTGGCCGTGCTCCAGGCCGACCTGACCGAAACCTTGCCCGACCGCCCCCTGCGCGTGCTCGACATCGGTGCCGGCCTTGGCCATATGGCGCTGTGGCTGGCCCAGCGCGGGCACCACCTGACCCTGGCCGAACCCGCCGCGCCGATGCTCGACGGTGCCCGCGCGCGCTTCACCGAAGCCGGCGCGACGGCGACCTTCATCCAGGCGCCATGGCAGGACCTGCTCGGCCAGCTCACCGAGCCCTACGACCTGGTGCTGTGCCATGCCGTGCTCGAATGGCTGGCCGAGCCCGAGAGCATCCTGCCGGTGCTGCACCAGCTGACCGCCCCGGGTGGCTGGCTTTCACTGGCGTTCTACAACCGCGACGCGCTGGTCTACCGCAACCTGCTCAAGGGTCATTTCCGCAAGCTGCGCAGCAACCGCCTGGCCGGAGAAAAGCAGAGCCTGACCCCACAGAAACCGCTTGATCCCCGTGAGCTCAAGGCGCACCTTGGGCCTTACTGGCAGGTCGAAAGCGAAAGCGGCGTGAGGGTGTTCCACGACTACATGCCCAAGGAATTCCAGGCCCAGGCCGAGCTGCTCGACTTGCTGGAGATGGAACTGGCGCACCGCCGCCACCCCAGTTTCGCTGGACTCGGCCGCTACCTGCACTGGATCTGCCGGCCTCACTGAAGCATCCGCCAGGAGGACTCATGGCGTACCGCCTGTTGTGTCTGGCCTTGTTGCCCTTCGCCCTGGCCGCCTGCCAGGGCAGCAACCCTTATGTCGCCAGCAGCAAGCCGCTGCCGCCGGCACCGCCCCAGGCCGCCACCACCTTCGACAGCAGCGCCTACCCGGCGCCGGCGCGCGACTATGGCCGTTATCGCAGCTGGCGCTGGCGCGACGACCAGTTGCCGCAGGGCCCGCTGAACGCGGCCCCCGGGCAGTTGGCGGACGCGGTCAGCAACGCGCTCGACCAGCACGGCCTGCGCCCGGCCCGAGGCGCCGCCGCCGACCTGCTGGTAAGCGCCAAAGTGCGCCTGGAGCGGCGCCTGCGCCAGGTGCGGGACTACGACTACGATCCCTACTACGGCCCCTACGGCGGCATCGGCTACGGCGGCTATCGCAACGGTTACGGCGGCTATGCCAGCGTGCCGATCGTGCGTACCTACGAGGTCGAGGTGATGGTGGTGCGCATCGACCTGTTCGACGCCCGCGACGGCCAGCCGGTCTGGAGCGCCAGCGCCGAAAGTGGCAGCGACAAGGACTCGCCGCGTGAACGCGAAAGCGCCCTGCGTGAATCGGTGGGCAAGGCGCTCAGCGGCTATCCTCCCAGTTAACCTTGAACCGGAGAACCATCATGTTGCGCCGTCTCGTTCCACTGTCACTCGCCCTGTTGCTGGCGGCCTGCTCGAGCAACAACGTGCAACAGGACTTCGATGCCAGCCGCGACTTCGCCGCCTATCGCAGTTGGGCCTGGCAGGAGCCGGCCCTGCAATACCGCCCGGACGACCCACGCATCAAGAGCGACCTGACCGAACAGCGTATCCGCCAGGCCGTGACCGGACAGCTCGACCAGCGCGGCCTGCGCCCGGCGCAGGGCAATGCCCGACCCGATGTGAAAGTGCGCGCCTACCTGATCGTCGAAGAACGCCAGCAGCAGATCACCACCAACTATGGTGGTGCCTGGGGCGGTTACTGGGGGGGCTACTGGGGCGGACCGATGTACAACGAGACCCGCAGCGTCGACTACAAGGTGGCGACTATCCAGGTCGACCTGTTCGATGGCCGCGACGGCAAGCTGGTGTGGCGCGGCAGCGCCGAGCAGATCATGAACAACTACCCACCCAGCCCGCAGGAACGCAACGCAGCGATCCAGAAAACCGTGACCCAGGTGTTGAGCAACTATCCGCCGCATTGAGGTGCGCAACGCCAGACCGCGCCTGCCTGTAGGAGCCAGCTTGCTGGCGAACCAGGCGACGCGATGGATGGCACCGACAAGGCCGGCACTTCCAGTGCCGGACTAAAACAAGGCAAATCGCCATCACCTTGGCTACACTCCCTGCACCGCCGCCGTGCTGCCGGGCCTCTGGCCGGCAAAGGAGTGCCTGTGGTTACCCGTTCCGCTGTGCGCCAACGCGGCGCGATCGGTCTGATGGCCGTAATGACCCTGGGCCTGGCGCTGATGTTCATGCTGCTGACGGTCGACGGCGGGCGGCTGTATCTTGAGCAACGCAAGCTGCAGCGCATCGCCGACATGGCCGCGCTCGAGGCCGCCGAACATGGCGGCCAGTGCGGCGGCAACGGCCCCCAGGCCAGCGCATTGGCGCGGACCGCTGCCACCCGCAATGGCCACGCCCCGCTCAATCCACTGATCGCCAGCTGTGGCTACCTGCGCACCAGCAATGACAACCTGCGCGTGTTCACCGCCGATGCCACGCGCAACGAAGCGATCAAGGTCGAGGTCAGCAATATCGTGGTCACCAGCGTGGCCGGAGGGATCTATGCCCTGGTACAGGGCGGCGCATTGGCGCCCACCACCACCTTGCGTGCTAGCGCGGTAGCGGCCAGTCCAGGGCCGCCCCAGGCGATGTTGAGCATTCGCAGTAGCCTGGTGAGCCTGGACTCACGTCACTCGGCCTTGCTCAATGCCCTCGTGCGCAGCCTCGGTGGCAACCTTCAGCTCGACCTGGCTAGCTGGCAGGGTATCGCCGCCACACAGATCAATCTGCTCAAGTACGCCGACCAGCTAGCCATCGACCTGGGAGTGAAGGTCGGCGATTACGACAAGCTGCTCAGCACGGATGCCACCCTCAGCAAACTGCTCGATGCCGCCGTGCGCGTCCTGCAACAAAGTGGTGCCGCCGCCGACGTCGCCACCAACCTGGGTAAGCTCGCGCTTGGTACAGCAAACGGCACGCTCCTGAACCTGGGAGACATTCTGGCAATACAGAACGGCACAGCACAGGCTGGGCTGGATACCAGCATCCAACTACTGCAACTGGTCCAGGGCATAATTCAGTTGGCTGTCAGCAATAGCGCCGCCACCGTTGATCTGCCCATCAGTGTGCTCGGGCTGGTCAATGGCCGCATCCAGATGAAGGTGATCCAACCGGAACAATTTTCAGCAGTGGGCAATCCGGCGACCGACCGGATCGAAGTGCACACCGCCCAAGTCCAGGCGCTGGTTTCGCTGGACCTGCCACTGCTCAACGGCGTCCTCGGTTTGCTGAACACCGTGCTTGGCCTAGCCGCGCCCTTGACCTCCGTGCTCAACAGCCTTCTGCACCTGAATCTGGTGGATGTCCTGCAAGGTTTGACCTGCTCGCTTGGGCTCAGTCAATGCAAATACTTGGATGTCCTACCGGTACCGGACAAGTTGTCCTTGGATATCGGAGTCGACGTGGCCAGGGCACAGAGCTTGGTTACCGATCACCGATGTGGAGCACAAAAGAGCCTGACGGTGGCGACGCAAAGCGCGGCGGCAGTTGTCTCGATCGGCAAGGCCAAGGACTCGGCGGCGTTCTTCAAGGATAGCGCGGCAGCCTTCACGCCTTTGCCGCTTGTCGATATTGGTATCAAGACATGCGGCCCACTGGGCGCCGCCTGCACTCGGGTAGCCTTTGCAGGCGGTGGCATTGGCCTGAAGGCCAGTGCACCGATTCTGCGCAGCGAAACGACGGCATTGCTGTTCGTCACCCCACCCGATATCGGCAAAACGCCCGACTATCTACGCATGAGCACGCAAGATGTCGTCGGCAGCCTCTCCAGCACGCTCGCAGGCGTACAGATCGAAGCCTACAAACCCGCTGTTGGCAACGTCTTCTCTGACGTCATGGCCTTGGTGGCTGGTACGCTCAGCTCGGTCAAAGCCATCCTCGAACCCTTGATCAAAAACCTGCTCAGTCCCTTGCTTGATCCGCTGCTCAATGTGCTGCTCAAAGTGCTTGGCATCGACCTCGCCAGCGCCGAAGTGGGCGCCAACCTCAGTTGCTCCAGCGGCCACGCTCAACTGGTGATGTGAAGCGGCAACTCGACCCGAAAGCACGCCCCTTCGCCAGCGTTGGCCACCGTCAGGCTGCCGCCCATGTGCGCGACGATCCCGTGGCTCACCGACAGCCCCAACCCGGTGCCGACCCCAGCCGGCTTGGTGGTGAAGAACGGCTCGAAGATTCGCTCGTGCAGAAGCGGGTCGATGCCGCCAGCGTTGTCGTCCACCAGCAGGCACAGGCGCCCGCGCTCCAGCACTTGGCGCACGCGAATCCAAGGGTGCTCCTGGCCCTGCTCGAGCAAGGCATCGCGGGCATTGACCATCAGGTTGATCAACACCTGCTCCAACTGGTCCTGGTGCCCGAGTACCCACGGCTGCTCGCCGGGGCATTCGATCTGCAGCACCACACCCTTGCCGCGCAAGCCTTCTTCCAGCAACGCCCGCGCGCCCTCCACCGCGGCCCAGGCGGTGAACGGCGCATGCTCGAGCGCCGAGCGCCGGCCATACACGCGCATGTGCTCCACCAGCCGCGCGGCACGCTCGACCTGGGCTTCGATGCGGCGCAGCTTGTCCGCAAGGTAAGCCGGGTCGGCGGCGCCGTTGTCCAGGCGCTTGAGCGTGTTGGCCACGGCCATGCGCATCACGTTGAGCGGCTGGTTGATCTCGTGCACCAGGCCGGTGGCCAACTCGCCCAGGGTGGCCATCTTGGCGCCTTGCAACAGCTGCTGTTGGCTGCGCCGCACCTCGGTATTGTCGCGGCCAACGGCCTGGACTTCGAGCAGACGGCCCTGCTCATCGAACAGCCCGCGGTCGGCCCACACCCACCAGGCATGCTCGCGCCCTGGCAGTTGCAGGCAGATTTGCGCGCTACTCACCGGGTGCTCGGGCGTGAGCGCGCGCAGACGCAGCAGGAACGCTTCGCGCTGCTCGTCGGACAGCCACTGCCCCAGGTCCGCGCCCTCGAGCTGCGCAGGCGCGCAGCCCAGGTAGTCGGCCAGGGGCCGGTTGCCGAACAGCAAGGTCAGGTCTGGACGGTAACGGCAGATCATCGCCGGTGAGTCCTCGACCAGTACCCGGTAGCGCTCCTCGCTCTGGCGCATGCGCTCGGCGGCTTCGGTGGCCTCGCTGACATCCAGCCATAGGCCGACCACTTCCAGCGGCTGGCCAAGATCGTCACGCAGCAAGCGCGCCTCATCGAGCATCCAGTGATAGCCCCCCAGCTGGTCGCGCAGACGGTAGCGGCACCGCACCTGGCCCTCGCGCATCAAGCTGCGGGTACGTTCCAGCCACAGCGCACGGTCCTGCGGATGCACCGCCAGGCCGGGCTGACGTGCCTGCTCGCTGTCCGGCGCCCAACCCAGCAGAGGCGCCAGGCTGGCGCTGAAGAACTCACTGTGCAACGCGCCCTCGGCATAGCGTTGCACGTAGATCACCGCCGGCGAGCTGGCGATCAGGTTTTCCAGCCGGGCGCGCGCGGCGCCGGCTTGTTGCTCCTGGGCCTTGAGCGCGCTGATATCGAGCAAAAAACCACGCACCTGCCCGTCCCGCCCATGGCCGGCCCAATGCAGCCAGCGCGACGGCGCCTGCACGTCGCTGCCCAGCACCCGCACATTCAGGCTCAGTGCATGCCCGTCACGGGCCTGGGCCAGGGCCAGTTGCGCCGGCTCACGGTCGGCGGGGTGCAGGCATGCCAGCCACTGCTGCTCGCTGGCACGGCGCGGCAGCTCGAGAGCGGCGGCCAGGCTCGGGTCCAGTTGCAAGTCACCTTGCGCCGGCCATTGCCACCAGCCCGCGCCCAACTGCTGCTGCAAATCGTCGAGGTGGGCGGCCTGCTCGTGCAACTGCTGGCGGCGATGGCGCACCAGCAACGGCTCGGCCAGGGTCCGCAGCAATGCCAGCGCCATGTCGGCCGGCGGCACCTGGGGGGCGCCAGCGCACAGCAACCACGCCTCGGCATCCTGGCCCAGACGGCAAGGCACCAGGAACAACGACACCCCACCGCACAGCGCCAGCAGCTCCAGGTCGTCATTGGCCTCGACCAGGCCCTGGGCCGGCCATGCCTGCAGCCGCGCCTGCAAGGCGCGGTCAGCGGGCCAGGGCCAGGCGCCCTCGCTGCTGGCGTAGTGTCGCCAGCCATCGGCCTCGCGCAGCAGCAAACGCAACGAGCGGGCCTGCCAGTGCTCGGCAAGCCGTTGCAACTGCTCCTCGGTGGTCTGCACCAGGCGCGCCGCGCCGCACTCACGCAGGGCATGGCCGATCTCGCCGAGCAATGGCCGCTGCCGGTCCCAGCGCTGCTCGCGCAGCAGGTCGCCGATATCGAACAGCTGCAACAGCCAACCCTGGGCCTGGCGCAGCAGCCAGCCACGGGTGTGCAGGGCCTGGCCGACAACCGTGTGGAAATCCAGGTCCAGCGGCTGTCCCTGCCAGTCGGCGGGCTCGCCTTCGAGCACCACCCAGCTGTGCCTGAGCAGGTAATCGTGCACCCGCCCACCGGCCTGCCCGGGCAGCGCCAGCAAGGTCCGCAGCGGGCCGGCCAGGCGCTGCACCCGGGCCTGGTCGTCGAGCCACAGTTGCAGGCCGACCGCTGGCGGCACCTGCGGTTCGGGCAGCGGGGTGGGCGCCGTGCGCCAGCGATCGAACAAGCCGCCACTCACAGTTGCAGGCTCGCCTGGGCCTGCAAGCGCGCGGGCAGCTTAGGCACCTCGCCGACCAGGGGCAGCACCAGGGTCGGCAAGACTCGCGTGAGCCGGTCGCGCGGGTAGTCGATGACCACCGTCAGCACCTTGTCGGCGCCAACGCTGACCCGGGTGTCGGTGATCACGCTAAAGCCCAGGGCATTGGGCATCCACGCCAACTGCTGGGCGATCACCTGGCGGGCCAGGCCCTGCACATCCAGGGCGTAGGTCTGGCTGCTCGGGTCCACCGCCACGCAGCGGCGCACCGCCTCGCTGCTGGCCTGGTTGAACGATTGCAGCATCAGCATCGGCAAGGCGTAGCTGACCAAACCGTAGAACACCGCGAAAAACACCATGAATACCGCGACAAACTCGATGGCTGCCGCGCCTTTTTGCTGCCGCGCCGGGCTTGCTTGCATGATCGCGTCTACCCTGAGTCTGAGACTTGGATAAAAGCATAGATCCGTTCAACGAATAGGGATGGCCATTTGCCAATGCACAGCATTGTTCTTCTGATGTGGCTTGCCTTGTGCACCGAACAAGATGTCCGTGAACGACAAATCTCCAACACCCTCACCCTCGGAGTCGCTGCCTGTGCCCTGGTCTGGCTGTTCGCCACCGGGCGCAGCTGGATCGGCGCCGAGGCCAGCGAGGCGGGCTGGGCACTGGCCATCGTCATGCTGCTCACCCTGCCCGGCTACATGCTCGGCCGCTTCGGCGCCGGCGACGTCAAGTTGATGGGCGCCCTGGCCCTGGCCACCAGCCCGCAGTACGTGCTCGGCACCTTCATCGGCGCCGGGGTCACGGTGCTGGCCTGGCTATTCGGTCGCCGCCGCCTGTGGACCCTGCTCAACCCCAAGGTGAAAAAGCGCATGCAAGCGCTGGCCGAACAGGTCGGTGACAAGCAGCCGTTCGCCCCGTACGTACTGGCCGGCTTCCTGCTGACAGCCGTTTGGATCCAATAGACGACCGTACGGTCGAATAAGGCGCGAGGCCAATGTACATAATTGCAAAGTGCGACTACTTTTCTACCTGCCAGAGCGTCTGGCCCGGGAGCAGGGCCGATACAACAGGGAGTTGATCGTGAACAAGTCCGTCAGTGAGGTGAAGATTCTGGTTGTCGACGACCAGCCGCTGATCGTCGAAGAGTTATGCGAGTTCCTCGAAAGCGAGGGTTACCGCTGTATCCCGGCGCACTCCACGGGCCAGGCCATTGACTGCTATAAAGCCGACGAAGCCATCGGCCTGGTACTTTGCGACCTGCACATGCCCGAGCGCGATGGCATCGAGCTGGTCCGCGCGCTGAAACAGGTGGCCGGGCAACAACGCCTGTTCGAAGCCATCATGCTGACTGGGCGCGCCGACAAGCAGGACGTGATTCGCGCCCTGCGCGAGGGGTTCGCCGACTACTACCAGAAGCCCATGGACCTCGACGAACTGCTCGAGGGCGTGCGTCGGCAAGAAGCCGCGCTGCTGGAGCGGCGTCGCAACTTCCGCGAGCTGGGCAGCCTCAATCAGCGCCTGCAAGAGCTGGCCGAGTCCATCGACGACCTTTATCAAGACCTGGAGAAAGCCCGTGGCCAGGGCGCCCACCGGCGCGCCAGCGATGCCGAGGAAGGCGAACCGGAGCTACCCGCGGCGTTCGAGAAGCTGTCGCCGCGGCAACTGGAGGTCGCCCGGCTGGTGAGCAAGGGCAAGACCAACTACCAGATTGCCTGCGAGCTGGGCATCACCGAGAACACCGTGAAGCTGTATGTGTCGCAGGTGCTGCGCCTGACCCACATGCACAACCGCACCCAGCTGGCGCTGGCACTGACCCCACGCTCGTCGCCGGTGCATCAGCGCTTTACCACGCATTGACTCGATCTCGACCAACCGACGTGGGAGCGCGAGGACTACCGGCCACGATCGCATCAGCCGCCGTTGTTCGACGAATTGATCTTGGTCCACCGGTAAAAATCCGGGATCGCGTACTTGTAGCTGTCCAGCCAGCGCTGCATGGACTGGTCGCGCTCCTTGTCCGTCTGCACCTGGCGCACCGGGGAGGCCTGGCGATTGCTTGCCTGCAGCTGCAGCAAGGTTTCCGTGGCGGTTGGCGCCCGCGGTGGACGCGCGGGATCCTCGGCCGCCGCCAGCAAGGGCATGAGCAGACAGCCGACAGCGATGCAGTGCTTGAACATACTCACCTCCAGTCAGTTGAGCAGCGCGGGGGCCGAAGCCCCGCTCGCCGCAAGCGGCCCGCGCCCACTGGCACGGATACGTTGCGCCCGGGCCCGGGCCTCGGCGAACTGCTCAGGTTGCACGTGCAGGCGCTTGACCAGGTCCTCGGCCTGGTCCCAGTGGTCCTGCAGCAGCGACAAGGTCACCAGGTTCACCGCCGGTAACGGGTTGTCGTCCCTGAGCTCAAGAGCGGTGAGGAACTCGAAGCGCGCCTGCTCGTGGTTGCCCAGGTTCATCTGCACCACACCCAGGTCGTTGCGCACGTTCTCGTCGGTCGGCGCCAGGCGCACGGCCCGTTGCAGGTTGCGCAGGGCCTGAGCGTCGTCGCCACGGGCGGCGGCCAGTTGCCCCAGGCCGTGCTCGCCCTCGGCCGCCAGGCAACCGCCGAGCAGGCTGCGGTACAGCGGCTCGGCTTCGCTGCGTCCCAGCACGCGCAGCACCTTGGCCTTGCGCAGGCGCACCTGGTCGAGGGTGTCGGGTAATTGCTCGAGGTGGGCCAACCCGGCATGGGGGCGGCCTTCGTTGATCATCTGGTCGGCCATGTCCAGGCTCAATTGCTGGTCGGTGTCGGGCTTGCCGCAACTGCCGCCACCGAGCAGGCGGGCCAGGCCCTCGGGCTGCTGACCGGCGCAACCGGCGAGCAGCAACAGGCTGCTGAACAACAGGATCGCTTTCATCGCGTCTCTCCCCTGAACGAAAACATCCTTCTCTCGCGGATCAAAACCTCTGCGCTGGACTTGACGGCAACGGCCTGGGCGGTCGCCATTCACGACCCCAGCGCCCGCGCCAGCGCAGAAAAGCCCGGCCCGGCCAGGACTATGAGCAAGGCCGGGAACAGGAATACCATCATCACCGCCGACATCTTCGCCGACATCTTCGAGACCCGCTCCTGCAAGCCGGTCAGGCGCCGATCGTCGAGCAGGTCCTTGAGCGCCAGCAGCGACTTCATCGAGCCGCTACCCTGCACCAGCAACTGCTGGAGGATCACGCAGGTGTCGATCAGCTCGTCCACCGCCAGCAACCGCGCGCTCTTTTCCAGTTCCGGCCCCAGGGCCAAGCCGGAGTCGACCCGTTGCAACACCAGGCGCAGTTCATCACTGATGTTCGGCACCAGGCTGCGCCCCTCGTGGGCCAGCACCCGCAGGGCCTGCTCCACTGCCAGGCCGGTCTCGAACAGAATGCGCAACAGCGGAATCAACAAACTGACTTCCTCGGCGATCTGTCGCTGCCGGCGCGCCGCCGCGATCACCAGCAAGCGCTTGGGCAACAGATACCCCACGCCCAGGCCGCACAGCACCAGCACGCCCCAATGCCCGCGGTTTTCCCCCGGCACGCCGTGCGCCAGCAACAGCACCACGCCTACCGCCAACAGCGGTAACCCCAGCTGCACCGCGGCGAACAGCGCGCGTTGCCGGCTGCGACGCCAACCGACCCGGTCGAGCAGCGCCTGGGTCTCGCCGTCGAGCCGTTGCAGGCGCCGCCCCAAAGGACTGCTGCCCAGCCATTGCAACCAGTCGCCCAAGCGCTCGTCCCGCCCCAACCGCCCCTGCAGGCGTCGCAGCACGCGTTGTCGGGCCTGCACCTGCCGGGCGCCCTGCCAGGCCAGCAAGGCAAAAGCGACGAACAAACACAGGGCGCTGAGCATCAGGGCCATGGTCACAAACTCCTCATCATGCGCCATAGCACCAGGCAGCCAACCGCCTGCAAGGCAAAGGCGAACAGCAGCATCATCTGCCCGTGACTGTCGCGCCACATGGCCAGTAAATAGCCGGGGTTGGCGATCAGGAAGTAACCGACCATGGTCAGCGGCAGCGCGCCAAGGATCCACGCGGTGATCCGCGTTTCACCGGTCATCGCGCGCAGTTGGCGGTCGCCCTGCTCGTGCTCGCGAATCAACTTGATCAGGTTCTCCAGCAGTTCGCTGGCGTTACCGCCATGGCGCTGGTTGATGCGCAGCCCCAGGGCGAACATGCGCAGCTCGGCCTGGCCATACAGTTCGGCCAGTTCGCTGACTGCGTCCTCCAGCGGCACGCCCAACTGCACGTTGCGCCGTACTCGCAGCATCGCCGAACGCAGCGGCTCGCGCGTGCTGTCGACGCCACCCAGTACCGCTTCGCTAAGGGTGCGCCCGGCCTTGAGGCTGCGCACGCTGTAGTCGAGCAGCCCCGGCAGTTGCTGAATGATTCGCTGCAGGCGATGGCGGCAGCGCCAGCTCAGGTAGAAATGCCCGAGCAATGGCAGGCCCAACAGCGTCATCAATGCCGCCACCCAGCCGGCGACCAGGCCTGCCAGCAGCGTCAACACCAGCCAGGCCGCCAGCCACGGACGCGGCGAGAAGTCGGCATGCGCCAAGCCCGCGCGTTGCAACAGCGGATCGAGCCAGTCGCGCCGGGCATTGGCATTACGCACTGCGCGATAGGCCCGGCCAAGGCGCTGGAGGATGCGCTCCTCGCCACGCTTGTACAGGCCCAGACGCAACAGCAGCAGCGCCATGCCCAGCAGCAACGGCGACAACGCCAGCAGCAGCGGCCCCATCACAACACCCCCTCGTGGCGCAGCTTGCTGCCCGCCGGGTTCGGCGCCTCGCGCAAAAAGCCGTCGCCGCTGCGCCGGTCGAGACGGAACAAGGTATTGGTGACATATACGTCGTCGCGCACGCCTACCACTTCCAGCACCTCGCTCACGCAGCGCCGGCCATCGGCCAGGCGAGTCAGCTGGATCACCACGTCCAAGGCCGCGCAGATCATCTGCCGCAAGGTCTTCTCGGCAACCTGGCGCCCCGTCAGGCCGACCAGGGTCTCCAGGCGCAGCAAGGCATCCTGGGCGTTGTTGGCATGCACGGTGCTCATCGACCCGTCGTGGCCGGTGTTCATCGCGGTCATCACATCGAGCACCTCGGCGCCGCGAATCTCGCCGAGGATGATGCGGTCGGGGCGCATGCGCAGGGCATTGCGGATCAGCTCGCTGGCCTTGATCTCGCCATGGCCCTCGGCATTCGGCGGGCGGGTCTCCAGGCGCACCACGTGGGGGTGGTGCAGTTGCAGTTCGGCCACGTCCTCGATGGTCACCAGGCGTTCCTGGGGCGCGATCATCTGGCT
Source organism: Pseudomonas sp. FG47 (assembly GCF_057809115.1). Taxonomy (NCBI): domain Bacteria; kingdom Pseudomonadati; phylum Pseudomonadota; class Gammaproteobacteria; order Pseudomonadales; family Pseudomonadaceae; genus Pseudomonas; species Pseudomonas sp. FG47. Next base: position 50,925 of record NZ_JBMDJI010000022.1, on the reverse strand, counting down.
GAGGATGTTCAGCAGCGTGGTCTTGCCGGTGCCGGTGCCGCCGCTGACCAGGATATTGCAACGTCGGGCCACGGCCCGTTCGAGAAAGTCGTAGATGGCCTGGTCGATGGCCCGCGTGGCCAGCAGGTCGGCGCTCTTGAGCATGTCCTGGCGGAACTTGCGGATCGACAGGCACGGCCCGTCCAGCGCCACCGGTGGAATGATCGCGTTGACCCGGCTGCCGTCGGGCATGCGCGCGTCGACCATCGGCGACGACTCGTCCAGGCGCCGGCCCAGCGGCGCGAGGATGCGCTGCATCACCCGCTCGACATGGTGCGCATCGATGAAGCGCAGGTCGGTCTGCTGCAACAAACCGGCGCGCTCGACGAACACCCGGTACGGGCCGTTGACCAGGATCTCGGTGACGCTCGGGTCGCGCAGCAGCACTTCCAGCGGCCCGTAGCCGGTCAACTCGTCGACGATCTCCTCGGCCAGACGCTCCATCTCGTAGCGCGAAAGCGCCAGGCGCAGCCGGGCGACATAGTCGCCGACCTGTTCGAGGACGAACTGTGCCAGTGCCGGGCGCGGGCCTTCGAGCAGGTTGCGGCCGCTGTCCTCGATGGCGTCGATGACGTGCCGATGCAAGGCGCGCTTGAGCACCTGCGGATCGCTTGCGGCATGGCGCGGTCCGCCAAAGGGTTCTTCGAGGCTCATCGGTTGCCCCACAGCCGGCGCAACCAGGCATGGGCCGGCGGCGCCAGGTTTTCCGAGCGACGCGCCAGGCGCTCACCGAGGCCGCGCAAGGCCTGGGTCAGGCTTTCGCGCGGGGCCAGCTCGAACAGGCTCAGGCCCTGGTTCTTGGCGTTCAGACGCACCTCCGGGCTATGCGGCATGACATTGAGCAACGGCAAGCCGTAGCGCTTGGCCAAGGTCTCGGCATCCGGCGCCACCTGGCGCAGGTAGCGGTCGACCAGCAAGCTGGCGTGCTCGAGCTTGATCCCGCGATCACGCCACTGCTCGAGCAGGTCGAGGTTGCGCCGGCAATCGAGGATGTTCTGGTCGGTGTACAGGATCAGCTTGTCGCAGTGGCTGACGATGGTGCGCAACGCCTCGCTGTCGCCCTGTCCGGTGAGGTTCACGACGATGTGCTGGAAGTGCTGGCGCAGGGCGCCGAGCAGCATGTACACCTCGGCGGCGCTGGTCTGGCCGAGGGCATCGTCGTTGTCGGCATAGGCGAGGATGCGCAGGCCGCCCTTGTCGCGGCTGAAGGCGCTGTCGATCAGGGTCGCGTCAAGGCGGCGCAAGTGGCGCAAGGCATCGCCGAAATGGAACGAGGCCTCCAGCCCCAGCAGTGCCAGGCTGTCGCCACGGGGCAGGCCAAGGTCGAGCAACAGGGTTTGCTGGCCGCTGTCCTGCACCACCCGCGCCAGATGAGTGGTGAGCAACGCGCCATCGGCGCCGTGCTGGGCGCCATACAGCACGCTCAGGCCCCCCAGGTTGGGGTTGCTGGCCACCGTCGGCAGGCGCTTGCCCAGGCGCCGCACCAGGCCGGCCACCTCGCTGGCGCGCGAGCCGTAGGCGACGAAGTCGCGGGCACCGGCACGCATGGCATGCAGCACCAGTTGGTTATCCATGCCATCGCCAAGGGCGACGATCGCCAGCATTGGCTTGGCCTCTAGCAGGCCCTCGATCAGCGCGCACTGGCCGATCAACTGCTCGCGGTCCAGGCCGATGAACACCAGGTTGCTGAAAGTCATGTCGACCAAGGCCAGCAATTCGTCGAGGCCTGGGCTGCTGGCGCCGATCACCTGGCCAAGCGGCGCCAGGGCGCCCTGCAACCAGTGCAGGTCTTCCTCGTTGCGGGTCAGGGCCAGGTAGGTGTGATTCAGGCTTTCGCTCATTGGGACAACCCGCCACGGCCTTCGAAGTTGCCGTTTTCCATGAAGAACAGGCGACCCCAGCTAGGGTCGTAGGTACGCAGGCGCTCGCCGGGCAACTCGGGCAGGCGCGCGTTGGCGGCCAGCGGCTGGACCAGATGCGGGGTCACGATCATCAGCAGTTCGGTCTCCTCGCGGTTGAGCGCCGACTGACGGAAGAACGCGCCGATGATCGGTAAATTGCCCAGCCCCGGCATCTTGTCCACGCCCGAACGCACGTTGCTGGTGATCAGGCCGCTGATGATGAAGCTCTCGCCATCGGCCAGAGAAATGCTGGTATCGGTGCGCCGCACGCTCAACCCCGGCACCCGGGTGCCGGCGATGACCACCGCGTTGTTGTAATCGAGCTCACTGACCTCGGGGGCCACCTTCAGGGTGATGCGGTCACGGCTGACCACCGTGGGGGTCAGCGCCAGGCGCACGCCGAACTCCTTGTACTCGATCGACACGTTGTCGCTGCCGCTGCTGGGCACCGGAATGGGAATCTCGCCACCGGCCAGGAAGCTTGCGGTCAAGCCGCTGAGCACGGTGAGGCTGGGGCGTGCCAGGGTGTAGGCGAAGCCGCTGTTCTCCAAGGCGTTGATCATCGCCATGAAGCGCCCATTGTTGCCGCCCAGGACGATGTTGAAGACATTGTCGTTCAGCCCCACGCCGGGCAGGTCGGTCGGACGTACCGTGGCCCCGGGCACCGTGCCGGGCGCACCGACCAGGCTATTGGAGCCCTTGAAGAACAACCGCGCGCCGGCCTCCTTGTACTTGAGCCGGCGCACCTCGACGAAGCGGATGTCAGCCTGCACCTGCACCGGCAAATCGGCTTGCGCCGACGGTAGTTGCGCGGTCTCGGTCATGTCGGCGCTGGCCCGGCCTTTGACGAACAGCATGGCGCGGTGCGGCTGCGCGACGCAGTCGGTCCACAGCATCAGGCTGGTGCTGCCTTGGGCCACCGCCGTCAGCAGCACCGCGCGCTCGCCGCTGGGCTGCACATCGGCGACCTTCGGCTCACCCACCGCGGCACGGGTGATCGCCACTGGCAAGCGCAGCTCCTGCTGCAAGCCCTGGTCCAGCTCGATCACCGACGGCAACTGGCCAAAGGCCGCACAGCCGCTGGCCGCCTGCGCGAAAGGTGCCAGCATGGCCAGGCCGAGCAGCCAGGCACAGGGAAGAACACGCAAAGAACTACGCATGGATCGCATCCTTGCCGGTCAGGGAGTCTTGTTGTTATCGCCGCTCTGCGCGCCACGAATGATCTGCATGGCCGGCGCGCCGGCAGCAGCCATCGCGGCGGAACTGGCCGCGGGCACCTGGGACAATTGGCTGAAGCGGTAGAGCTCGCGCTTGGCGCTGTCCAGCTGCGGGCTGGCGGCCTGGCCGGACCAGTACGCCGCCAAGCGCTGTTCATCGGCGCTGCGCACCGCCAGGCGCAAGGTGCCGGCCTGGGCCGCCAGCATCAGGCGGCTGGCCAGGGCCTCGGGCACCGCCAGGCCGACCGTGCGGGTGGCGTTGCTGTTCAGCGACTGCTGGTCGCGACGGGCCTTCTGTTCCTCGGCAGTCTGTGCCGGCCGGCCATCGTTGGCCAACCCGGTCTGCTGGTCGACGCTGAGCACACGCAAGGCCGGCAGCACCACCTGGGCGGAGGACTGCGGGTTGTTGTTCTCTTCACGCAGGAACAGCAGCACATCGACGAAGTCACCTGGGCGTAGCTGGCCGCCGGCGCCAATCACGTCATCCACGGCCACCGCCACCGCGCGCTCATGGGGGCGAATCATCCGCGCCAACGGGCCACCGGCCTGGAAGCTCGATTCATCCAGCCAACTCCCTGCCGAAAGCGGCCGCGTACTGCTGCGCCCAAGCACCTGATCTAAGCGCTGGAAGGCCCCGGCAGGCACCACTTGCAGTCGGTCTACCAGTACATCCTCTTCGGTCAGCGGGATATTGGCCGGTACCGCCCGGCGCACAACGACAATAGGCGAACGCGCAGGCTCGGGGGGCGCGGCAGCTACCACCGGGGCTGGAACGGCGGCCTCGCTGGGGGCCACGGCCGGCGCGGGCGGCAACTCGCTCGGGCGGCTCAGGCGCAGGCCCCAATAACCGGCGAGCAAGGCTGCCAGGAGGAACAGGCCGGCGAGGATCAGGGTCAGGCGACTACTCATTTGCGCTCTCCCTCCATGCCCGCAGCCAATGATGGCAAAAGGAAACTATTTCGCTATTGGACGGTAGCTGAGCCGTAATCTTTCGCCATTACCTGTGCCGTTTTTTTCGAGCCATGAAATTGACGCGCTGCCAAAACAGGCACTTGGATTGCCTGATCCGCACCAATACTTTCGAGTTATCACCTTCTTACATTTGCAGCCTGCCACGGCTTGGCGATGCTCTGATGGCAAAGGGGTATCACTCAACAAGCCCCGATTACCGGCGCCCAACGAGCGCGAGGAGAAATGCCATGCTGCTGCTTCAGAAGCTGTTCATCCATTGCAAGGTCTTCCTGCAGAGCAAGGAAGGCGCATCCGGCATCGAGTACGCCGTGATCGCTGCCATGGTGGCGGTGGTGCTGGCCGGTTTCGTCGACCCCATCTCCGCCCAGGTCAAAACGATCATGGACACCATCCAGGACGCGATCACCCCCTGATCAGCTGAAGCCAGCATGACCTGCAGTCCCCTGAACAGGAGCCGACCATGCCCACCTCTTCCTTGCGACAACAGATCCTGCTGGTAGACGACGAGGAAGAGGCGTTGCTGGAGCTGGCCGAGTTGCTGGAGAACGAAGGGTTCAATTGCCACACGGCCGCCTCGGTGAAAGCGGCCCTGCAGCAACTGACCCGACACCCGGACGTGGCGCTGGTTATCACCGACTTGCGCATGCCAGAGGAAAGCGGCATCGGCCTGGTTCGGCGCTTGCGCGAGCACACCGCACGCCAGCACCTGCCCGTGATCGTGATGTCCGGGCATGCCGACATGGACGATGTCAGCGACCTGCTGCGCTTGCAGGTGCTGGACCTGTTTCGCAAACCGATCTATCACGCGCGCCTGCTGGAAACGCTGGACAATCTGTTCCCCAAGCCGTTGATGCAGGTCGTTAAATAGCTGTGACTACACTAGGCCGCTCCCACAAAGAAGTGCGTAGCCTTCTACAACTGATAACTGAAACTCAGGTTCAACCGTGGTCGTCGGTTGAGGCTGTCCAAGGCGATATCCGACATCGGCTTGGCCACCTCCACCGCGACGTTGTAATAGCGCGCATCGCCAAAGCGCAGCCCCAGGGCCGCCGATGACATTTTCGCCTTCCGTACCTCGAGCTCATTGAACCAGGCCCGCGCTGCATCCAGCGCGATATAGGGCTGCACGACCTTGAGCCAGGCGCCCTCGCGCTTGAAGCTGTAGTTGACCTCGTAGGCCAGCCCCCAACCCTTGTCGCCGGAGCCCTGGTCGCTGGGGTAGCCGCGCCCGAAGTTCTGCCCGCCAAACACCGCGCGCTCACTGTCGGGCAGGCTGTCGTTGCTCCAGTAACCCGCCGCCGAGATCACGCCTTGCCAGTGGTCGCCAAAATCGTCGCTCTGCACCCCGGACAAGCGCAGGCGCAGGAAGTCCAGGTCATAGTCAGCGTTGCTCCGCGCACCGAAGTAGTCCAACCCCTGGTACACACCGGCGCTGATGATCCGCAGCCGCCGCGCCTCGGCCTTGCGCCAGTCGCCCTCGAAGGACAGCGCGCGCAGGTCGGTGCGGCTGTCCAACCGCAGTGGAAAACCCACGACCTGGTAGTCGATGCGGTCGTTGACCACGTAGAAGCGCCCCACCACCTCCAGCCATTCGCTGGGCGAAGCAATCAGCGACTGGCTGAGCCCGACCGAATAGCGTTCGTTCTCCCGGTGCTGGGTCAGGTCGATGCCGTTGTCCAGGCGGATGCGCGCCTTGGGATCGCTGCGATAGCGCGAAGCCGACAGCAGCAGGCGCGAGCCCTCGGCGTCGAGGAACTGACTGTAGTCGAGGCGGTAGTAGTGTTCCTTGTCTTCGCCGGGCGGCAGCAGCACGCTGGCACCCAATTGCTCGCCGAAACGGCTCTGCGCATTGCTACTGGCGCCGAGCAACGCCTGCAGGTCGTCGCGGCTGCCATCGTTGAGGTTCATGCTGGTGGTGAACGGCTGGCGTGAAACCTGGGCGACCAGCCGGGTCGCGCCATCGGTGGTGCCGGGCGGCGGCACCTGGGCCTGGAAAGTCACGCCGGGGATGCGCCCGGCCAGGCTGGTGTAGCGCTCGAAGCTCTGCCGGCTCAGCGGGCGTTCGGCCTTGAGCTTGTCGAGCAACTGCTCGAGATAAGCCCGTGCCCCACCGATCTCGCCGTCGATCTGGACATCGCGGATATAGCCTTCCACCAGCACCACGCGCACCCGGCCATCGGCGAAGTCCTGGGGCGGCAAGTAGGCATAGGACAGCAGGTAGCCATCCTGCTGGTAGCGCTGGGTGAGGCGGCGGGTGACGTCGATCAGTTCGGCCAGGGCAACCTCGCGGCCAATCAGCGGCTGGTAATGCTCGCGCAGCTCGCTCAGCGGATACACCGTCCCCCCTTCGAAGCGCACCTTGCGTACCGCGACCCGGGTGCTCATCAACAAGGGCTGCTGGGCGCTCGGCTGCGTCTGCGGCAGTTGCGCGGCGCCAGCGCCTGGGCGATAGGCGTCCAACGGCAGGTTGGGGGTGGGCAGGCGGCGTTCGGTGTCGTTGCTGTTGAGGAAACTCGGCAGCGGTTCGGCGCCGGCCAGGCCGGCCCAGCTCAGCGCCAACATCGTCACCAGCAATAGACGCATCGGGACACTCCATGATCCTGTGTTGGCAACGGTGCCTGGACGACCCTGCCGCCCAGGCACCTCACCTAGAGCGTAGCCCGTCGCCTCAGCGTTGCCCGCCAGCCAGGGCGCCGGTCACGCCCTTGAGTGCGCCGCCCAGCCCGCTGGGTTGCCCTGCGCCGCCATTGACCAGGCTGCCGGCCTGGCCGAGCGTGCCACCAACGGCAGTGACCGTGGTGCCGAGCTGACTCACCACAGGATTGGCCGATGCGCCGGCCAGTTGCGTGCCGAGCGTGCCGACAGCGCCGCCGACCTGATTCAACAACCCCGCCACCGGGGCGCCTGCACCGGTACTGGTGCCGACCTGCTGCGTCACGCTGGCCACCCCGGAAACCACCGGCGCCAGCCCCGTGCCCACTTGCTGGGTCACGGCGGCCAGCGGCACCCCGGCCGCGGTGTTGGTCAGACCATTGCCGCCCAGCACTGTTCCCAGGCTGGCGACGGTGTTGCCGGCTTGTACCGTGCTGGTGCTGATGGCCGCCACCGCCGGATTGCCGGTGCTGCTGGCCAGGCCGCTACCGGCACCGGCCACCACGCCGCCGACGGTTTCCAGCAAGCCGCTGCGTGGGCCGCCGGTAATGGGCGCCAGACCGCTGCTGGTGCTGACGGTGGTGCCGGCATTGGCGACCAGCTGGCCGACGCTGGCCGCCAACGGATTGCCGTTGCCGGCGACCTGCTGGCCAGCCTGGGTCAATGCCCCGCCCACCTGGTTGAGGGTCTGGTTCAGCGGTGCCGCGAGCCCGGTCTGGCGGGTGGCATTCGCTGCCGTGTTCTCCACCAGCGAGACCACCGGCACCACCGCGTCGCTCAGCCCTTGGCTGGTGCCCGCCAACGGGCCACTGCTGCCGATTGGCGTCAGGGTGTCGCCCAGCATGGTCACCGCCTGGCCGACCCGGTCGACGCCCTGCCCGGCGCCCGCGACCACCTGGTTGACCAGCGGCACCTGCTCGACCGGCCCGCTGCTGGCTAGCCCGGCCACGCCCTGGCCCAGGCCGGAGACACCGGTGCCCAGGTCCGCCGTGGCGGCACCGAGCACGCCCACCGTGGTGCCGACGGCATTGTTGCCTGTGCCCAGTTGTCCGAGACCATCGCTCAGGCCGCTGCCGACGCTGTTCACGGCAGCGCCGGTGGACGACACCAGCGCGCCCACCCCAGCGCCCAACGAGGTGCTGCCAACGATGGGCAAGCCGCCAATCAGCTGGCCCAGGTTACTGACACCGTCACCGACACCGGAGACGGTATTGCCCAGTTGATCGACCACCTGGCCAGTGACCAGCGGCGGGGTGGTAGACCCACCGCCCGTACCGCCGCCGCCACCACCCGGTGTGGTGCCACCACCTGTCCCACCGCCGGGCGTGGCTCCGCCTGCTGTGCCACCACCGCTACCGGCACTCCCATCACCGGGTGTGGTGCCGCCTGTACCTCCCGAACCGCCTGAGCCATCGCCACTGCCACCGGCCGCCGCAGTGCCATCGGCAGACGAGCCGTCGACCTCGCTGTGGTGTCCACCGCCGCCACTGCTGCAACCTGCCAGGCCCAGCGCCATGATCATCGCCAGCGCCGTGGCGGTTCTGCTCCACGCTTGAGTGTTCATGGGAATGACTCCTGCTGCTCGTGTGGTTGGGTCGACGGCATCGTCGCCCTACGTTCAGCAGTGAAGGCCCGAGGGTTGTAAAGGGGTAGCTCACAAGTTGGTATTAGTACCCAGGTTAGGGCTCCAGACACGGCGAAAAGCGCAGTAGTTTCATAACCTTGCAAAATCGCTCGGGCAACGCTCACCAAGGATATAAACCCATGTCATTAGTACCGCGTCAGGCCTGGGAGCCCCGCCTTGCTGGCGAACACCGGCAACGCCGGTGTCCGGCCCAGCAGCGCCCTACTCGCTGACCTGGAACTCCACCCGCGCCGTTTCGCCGCTGACATCCAGGGCACTGAGCTCGATCCGCCCGGCTTGCTCGAAGCGCACCAGCAGGCTGTCCTGCCCCTGGGTCTCGCCCAACGGCTGGCCATTGACGAACCACCAGCGCTGGCCACCACCGCCCAAGGCCGAAACCCGCAATTGCAACGGCTCGCTGCTGGTCGCCGGGCGGCGCAGGTTGTCGCCGGGGCGCACACCGACAATCGACAACGGCGGCGCGCTGGGCGCCACATGCGGCGGGCAGCTTGGGTCCAGCGCCGGCAAGCGCGCGGCACGCCGCTCCAGGCGCGGCAGCCAGGGCTCCAGCGCTGCTGGCCACAGGGCGATATCGCGGGCTTTGGCGCCGGGGCAACCGGCGTCTACACGCAGCCCCTGCTCGTTGAGCCACACCGTTTCGCGCAGGCCCAAGCCCAACGGCTGGTCGGCCGCCGGCAAGGTCGGCGGGGTGGTGTTGTCGAGGGTCCAGGCAAAACGCTGCCGCCGGCAGTTGTCGTCCTGGCGGTTCATGGGCTGGCCCAGCGGCCAACAGATCGCCGCCACCCCCACCGAGGCCGGTACCGCCGCCACCGGCACCTCGATGCCGCGCTGGCTGTCGCGGTTGCTGAGCAGGTCGTGCACCTGCAGCATCAGCGGCGCCGCCGAGGCCAGGCCGAACTGGCCTGGCACCGGGGTGCCGTCGGGGCGACCGATCCACACGCCAATCAGGTAGCGCGGACCGACGCCCACCGACCAGGCATCGCGAAAGCCATAGCTGGTGCCGGTCTTCCATGCCAGTTGCGGGCGCTGCACCAGCTCGGCATTGGGGTCACGGTCCGGGCGGGCCAGGCCGCTGAGGATGCGCCGGGTGATCCACGCCGAGCCCGGCGACAGCAGGCGGCGCTCGAGCAACGGGTCCTGGGGTTGCAGGCGGATCTTCGCGCTGTGTCCACCCCGGGCGAACGCGGCGTAGCCGCCGACCAGGTCTTCCAGGCGGCTGCCCGCGCCGCCGAGGATCAACGACAGGTTCGGTTCGGCCAGCGGCGGCAACAGCAACGGCATGCCACCCATGCGCATCTGCGCGGCGAAGCGCTTGGGCCCGTAGGCCTCGAGCAGTTGCACCGCCGGCAGGTTGAGCGACAACGCCAGCGCCGAACTGGCCGACACCGGGCCACTGAAGCCCATGGAGAAGTTGCCGGGGCGATAGTCGCCGTAGCGCCGCGGCACATCCTGCAACAGCGACTCGGAATGGATCAGGCCATCGTCCATGGCCATGGCGTAGAGGAACGGCTTGAGGGTCGAGCCGGGCGAGCGCAGGGCATGGATCATGTCCACGTGGCCGAAACGGCGTTGATCGCCGAGGTCGATCGAGCCCAAGTAGGCGCGCACCGCCATGCTCTGGGTTTCCACCACCAACAGTGCCGCCGAGGTGCGCTCGGGCAGGCGCGCGCGCCAGCCCAGCAGCAGGTCCTCAAGGCGCCGTTGCAGGGCAGCATCGATGGTGGTGCGAATCAGCGGCGGGCTGCTCGCAGTGTTCAGCCGCCGCGCCAGCAACGGCGCCAGTGCCGGCTCCTGGCGCGGTGCCAGCAACAAAGGTTCTTCACGGGCTTCGGCGATGCGCTGGCTCGGCCATACCTGGTACTCGGCCAGGCGCTGCAGCACCTTGTCGCGGGCCCGTTGGGCACGCGCGGGATGGCGGTCCGGGCGCAGCCGGCTGGGCGCCTGGGGCAGTACGGCGAGCAACGCCGCCTCGGCCGGGGTCAGGTGCCTGGGTGACTTGCCCAGGTATGCCCAGCTGGCCGCCGCCACCCCCTGCAACGTGCCGCCGAACGGCGCGCGGTTGAGGTACAGCTGGAGGATCTCGCGCTTGGACTGGTGCCATTCCAGCTGCGCCGTGCGCCACAGCTGGCGCAGCTTGCCCGGCAGCGTGCGGTCGTGCGGCTCGAGCAAGCGCGCCACCTGCATCGACAACGTGCTGCCACCGGACACCACCCGCCCGCCACGCAGGTTGAGCCAGGCTGCCCGGGCCAGGGCCATGGGGTTGACCCCGGGGTGCTGATAGAACCAGCGGTCCTCGTAGGCGAGCAAGGCCTCCAGGTACAGCGGCGAGACTTCGTCTGGGCTGACCGGATAGCGCCACACGCCGTCGGCATCGGCGAAGCGCCACAACGGCGTGCCGTCCTCGGCCAGGACCACCCGTGCCAGGTCGTCGCCGGGCATCGGCAACGGCCACAAGCGATCGGCCAGCCATACCAGAGCCAGGATCGCCAACAGCGCAATCGCCACACGGCGCAGTGGGCGCGCTAAGCTTGGCATCGGGAACCGAGCGGGCCAGGTGATGGCCAAAGGCTGGATATCACCGATTCGTTCATCAGGAAGCGACTATGCATGTAGAAGGTTTTTTCGAGTGGCTGGGACAGGCGCTGGGGGCGGTGATCCGTTTCATCGTCGATGGCTTGAGCGGGTTGTTCAACCTGCTGGCCAACGCCGGTGGCAATTTCATCGACGGCCTGGCGCGCACGCTGGGCATGGACACCTCGCTGGTCAGCATCCTTGCGCTCATCGTTGGCCTGATGCTGCTGTACTCGGCGGTCCGCGCGTTCATGCGGGCATCGATCATCCTCGGGATCATCTGGGCGCTGCTGGGCTTGTGGGTGTTGAGCTGGGTGGTGCATTGAAAGCTCTGTAGGAGCGGCCTTGCGTCGCGATAGGGCCGCGCAGCGGCCCCGCAAATTTCTGCGTCGACGCTGATACCCCGGGGCTGCTTTGCAGCCCTATCGCGACACAAGGCCGCTCCTACAAAAGGCACATGAACTCAGCGAGCGCGCACCACCATTTCACCTTGGCTTTCGCCAATCGCCTGCAGGTTGGGCCGGTACATCGACTCCACCTGCGGCGGCGGAATGCGATAGCTGCCCGGGGTCACCGCGCGTGCCAGGTACAGCAGGTGGGTAGTGCCGTAGCTGTCGAGCTTGAGTGCGGCCACATAGCGGTCGTCGCGGTACTCCTGGTGCACCACGCTGGCGTTCTGCATCGACTCGCGCCACTGCTTCACCGCGCTGCTGGCGTTGTCCAGGCTGGCCGCGCTCTGCGCCAGATTCTGGTTCTCCAGCTCCAGGCCCGCCGGCAGCAGGTCCACCACCAGGGCGTCCGGCACAGGGGCCTGGGCCTTGAGCGCCAGGTGCACCAGCACCAGGTCGCCACTGCGCAGGTTGCGCACATCCAGGGCCTGGCCGTTCATGCCCAGGTACTCGCGGCGGATCTCCATGCCGTTGCCAGCGGCGGCCGGGGCCTGGCGCGGGTAGCCGGATAAGGTTAGCTGCTGGTACAGGGTCTCGCTGCTTTCGTTCTGCACGGTCAACGGCGCGGCCAACAGTGGGCCTTCGAGCTTCATGCCGGTATCGCCGTTGTTGAATTCACGCACTTCGCCGGCGCTGTCCAGGCGCGCCTTCCAGTTGCCTTCCGGCTTGCCCAGCAGGCCACGGCCGGCGAGGAACAGCGCGTTGCGTTCCTGGGTCGACAGCCAGCGGTTGGCCGCCAGTTCATCGGACAAGGCGAACAGGCGCTGGTCGACCTGGTTGCCGGCCAGGTTGTTCTCCTGCAACAGCGCCAGGATCAGCGCCTGGTCGCGTAGCGCGCTGCCGTAGTCGGCCATCCAGCCCTTGCCGCGGCTGACCGCGAGGCCTGCCTGCAGGGCCTGCTGCGAGCGGGTCTTGTCGCCCATCTTGTCCAGCGCTACCGCCAGTTGCACCAGCGGTAGGCCGGAGCGGGCGTCGGCGCGGCGTTCGAACAGGCTGCGCAGGGCACCCAGCGGCGCCTGTTGGCTGCGCGCCAGCACCAGCCCGGCATAGGCCTGCACGGCGAAGCGGGTATGCTCGGCGTTGTCGCTGTAGTCGACCTCGATCAGGTTGCGTTCCTGCACGTAGCGCAGCAAGCGCTCGCTGGCCTTCTTCACGACTTCGGCCGGTACACCGTAGCCCTGCTCACGGGCACGCAGCAGGAAGTCGGTGACATAGGCGCTCAGCCAGTACTCTTCCTCGCTGTCCGAGCTCCACAGGCCGAAGCTGCCGTTGTAGCGCTGCATGCCCAGCAGGTGCTCGATGCCCATCTCGATCTTGCGCTTGCGCACCTCGGCCGGTTCGCCCTTGATGCCCAGGCGTTTGAGGCTGTCGGCATCGGCGTACAGCGATGGGTACAAACCGCTGGTGGTCTGTTCCAGGCAGCCGTAGGGATAGGCCTCGAGGGCACGAATTTGCTCGGCGAGGTTCAGTGGCGGGCGGCTCGACAGCGCCAGGCTGGCCTCGAGGCCGGCCGGCTCGAACTCGGCCAGGTCGCTGTCCGGCAGGCTCCAGGGCTGGTCCTTCAGGGCCACGCGATAGTGCTTGAGCATGGCCGGATAGGCCGGGCGCACGCCCAAGGTCCATTCACGTTCGAAGGCAGTGCCCGGCTCGCCCGGCAGTTGCAAGCCATCGACCCGTACCCGCACCTTGCCCTGGCCCAGGCCGCCCTGGGCCAGCACCGGGATCAGCAAGGTGCTGCGCTGACCCTCGGCCAGGGTGACATTCTGCTGCGCGCCACCGACCAGGCTCAGCTGGCCTTCGCCAGCCAGTTGCACGCTCAGTTGCTGGGCGCGCCCGGACAGGTTGGCCAGGTCCAGCGCCAGGTTGGTGCGGTCGCCACCGGCAAGGAAGCGCGGCGCCGACAGCTCGGCGATCAACGGCGCGGCAACCACCGTCTTGCCCTCGGCCATGCCGAAGTGTTCCTCGGTCCAGGCCTGGGCCATCAGCCGCAGTTCGCCGTTGAAGTCGGGGATCTCGACTGTGGCTTGCCCTTGACCCTGGTCATCCAGGGTCACCGGCACGCTCTGCTGGGCGACGATGGTCACCGTGGTGTTGGGGCGCTTGCCACCCTTGGCCATGGCGGCATCGCCGCCGAACGCCAGGCTGGCCAGGCGCCCCTGCCCGGCTTCGATCAGTTGCCCGTAGATGTCCAGTTGGTCAGCGCCATAGGCCTTGCGCCCGAACAGGCTGGCGAACGGGTCGGGGGTCTTGAAGTCGGTGATATTGAGGATGCCCACGTCCACGGCGGACAGCAGCACGTGGATCTGCTTGGGCACGCTGCCATCGGCGTTGGCGGCCTTGAGCTTCACCGTCAGCGGCTGCTTGGGACGCATCTTCTCCGGCGCCTGCAAGGTCACGGCGAGCTTGCGCTCGGCGCGGTTCAGCGGCAGGTGCAGCACGCCCACGGCGCGCTTGGGCGTGGCATTGGCCTTGCGCTCGCCCGGGCGAATCACCAGGGCGCTGATGTACAGGTCGTGACGTTTCCACTTCTTGTCCAGTTCGACCTCGAAGGTCTTGCCCTCGGCGGGCACCTCGATCTCCTGCCACCACAGCGGGCCATCGGCGGACTCGACCATCAGGTAGCCCGTGCCGGCGGCCGGCGGGGTGACGGTGACCTTGGCGGTGGCACCGTCGGCGTAGGCCGGTTTGTCCAGGGCGATCTTCACCTGGTCGGGGCGCACGGCGCCGCCCTCGGCGTTGTCCTGGGCGCGGTAGCCGGCCCAGAAGCGCGCGCTGGAAACCAGTCCGGTCTGCGGATCTTCCACCTCGACGCGGTACGGGCCCCACTCGACCTGGAAGCTCAGCTTGGCGGTGGAGCCGGCCTTCACGCTGATGGTTTCTTCAGCCTGGGTGAGAAACTTCTCGTTGTAGTTGTAGCTCCAGCCGTCGCCCTGCGAGTAGTTCCAGTAGTAGTCGCGGCGCTCGCGGATCAGCCGTACCTTCAGGTTGTCGGCGGCGAGCTTCTTGCCGTTGCGGTCGGCGACCAGGAACTCGAACTGCACCGGAGCGTCACTGTCGGTTTCCTCGCCGTCGAACAGGCCGCGCAGGCCTGGCAGACGGTCGGCAGGCCAGATCGGCTGTTCCAGGCGGCGGGTGATTGGCCGGCCACCGGACTCCTGCAGGCTGGCCTGCACGGTCAGTTGCAAAGGCGAACGGGCTTCGCTCCAGCGGCTCTCGATATCGATGCGCGCCTTGCCGTTCTGGTCGAGGGTGATTTCGTCGAGTTCCAGGTCCTGGTTCAGCTCGGTCTCGGTGACCGCGCCGAACTGGTAACCCGGCAGCGCCGGCACCGCTTCGCGCAGCGGACGCAGGTAAGCCTGGCCGCTGAGGCGATTGCCGGCGGCCGGCGCGCCATAGAGGTAGCGGCCATTGACCTGGATGCTGGCGGTCTGTTCCGGCGTCAGCGGCGCGGCGCTGCCCTTGAGCTCCAGCGCCAGGCGCTCGGGGAGGAAGTCCTCGACGAGGAATTCGTAGACCTGTTTGCGACCCCCGCCCAACTCGAGCAGCAGTTGCCAGCGGCCGGTCGGGGCCTCAGTGGCCAGTTGCAACTGGTATTGGAACAGGCCGTTCTGGTCGGCTTCCCAGACGAACTTGCGGCTGACCTGCTCGTCCGGGCGGCGTACTTCCACGGTCACCGGCTGGGCCTTGACCGGCTTGCCGTCCTGGTCGCGCAGCAGGCCGTTGAGCAGCACCGTCTCGCCCGGGCGATACAGGTCACGCGGGCCGAAGATGAAGAACTGCAAAGGGTTGGCCTGCGGCCCGGTGATGTCGAACTCGGCCAGGTCCAGGGCCGCGGTGTTCAGGCGCAGCAGGGTGGTGTGCACGCCCTGGGTGGCGATCAGGGTGTCGGCCTTGGCGGTGATCGGCAACTGCGCGTGGCCGTCGCCGTCGGTCTTGGCCTGGGCCAGCAGCTTGCCCTTGTCGTCATGCAGCTCGAGGTTGACACCGTTGAGCGCCTTGCCGCCCTCGAGGGCCTGCGTGAACACATCGAGGCGGTCGCGGTAGCGGTGGGCGGACACGCCGATATCGCTGAGGGTGAACAGGGTCGCCGGCTGCGAGTAGTCATAGGTGCCGGATGCACGCATCACCGCCAGGTAGACACCCGGCTCTTGCAAAGGCTTGATCCCGGCGATCGGCAGCAGCACGGTCTCGCGGGTGTTGCGCGCCGGGTTGAGGTCGAAGCGGCCGCTGTAGACCAGCTCGGCCATGTCCAGGGTTTCCCTGGACTGGTAGTAGTACAGGCTGGCGTTGCGGCCCCAGTTGACCAGGAAGGTCGAGAGCATCTCGGGCTTGACCCGGAAGAACTCGACATCGACCTTATCGACGTTCAGGGCGATCACCGGCAGGCCTTCGGCCAGGCGCGTGGGTAGCAACGAGCCGCGGCTGGCAAAGCCCACGGTAGGTTGCATGTCACGGGTTTCGAAGCGGCTGACCGATTCGGCCGCGAGCGTGTTGCCGTTGACCGACAGCAGGCCCTTGTCGATGGTCAGGACCATCTTGCGCTGCGGTTCGAGGTGGCGCAGGCGCAGTTCCATCTGGTTGTCGGAGAGTTCCCAGGCGCCATCGACCTTGCCCTTGACGGTATCGACCAGGTGCAGCCTGGCGGCGAAGTCCTGGTTGGCATCCAGCGGCGCGGAGACGCTGACCGACAGGGTGCTGGCTCCGTCGAGCTGGACTTCCGAGACATCCAGCACGGTCAGCTCGCGACCGGCGTAGCGCTTGGCGAGCACGGCGGGGTCTTCGCGCTTGGCGGTCTTGGTTTCGGCGGGCGCGACGGCAGTGGCGGCGTCGGCCGGCGCCGCTGGCTTGTCCGGCGTGGAGGAATCACAGGCACTGAGCAAGGCCAGCGCGCAGGCCAGCAACAATCCTTTGTTGAGCATTTGAGTGGGAACTCTTCGGCAGCGTGTACATGAGGAGGGGCAACTATAGCGCAACCGCTGCTGGCTTACCTGGCGATGCGCGGCAAGTGAGACCCTGTTCGCGCGGATTGGTTGCCGGGTCGGTACAATCGTTTTGCAATCGCGGGGCAAGCCCGCTCCCACGCCCCACGATCACCCTGCTGGAGCCTGCATGTCGTCACTGTCCACCGCCTGGCGCGACCGCCTCACCCACCGCAAGGTCTGGGCCCTGGCCGCGCCGATGATCCTGTCCAACATCTCGGTGCCACTGGTGGCGCTGGTCGACAGCACGGTGATCGGCCACTTGCCCCATGCCCACCAACTGGGCGCGGTGGCGGTGGGCGCCACGCTGTTCACCTTCATGGTCGGGCTGCTGGGTTTCCTGCGCATGGGTTCCACCGGCTTTGCCGCCCAGGCCGCCGGCCGCGCCGATGGCGCCGCGCTGCGCCAGGTGCTGGCCCAGGGGCTGCTACTGGCGTTCGGCCTGGCCGTGCTGATCGGCCTGCTCGCCCTGCCCTTCAGCCAGCTCGCCCTGCACGCCATGCAGCCGAGCGAGGCGCTGCAGGCATCGACCGAAGCCTTTTTCCACACCCGCCTGCTCGGCCTGCCGGCGGCGCTGGCCAGCTATGCCCTGGTCGGCTGGTTCCTCGGCACCCAGAACGCCCGGGCGCCGCTGGCCATCCTGTTGACCACCAACCTGTTGAACATTGCCTTGAACCTGTGGTTCGTGCTCGGTCTGGATTGGGGCGTGGTCGGTTCGGCGCGGGCCTCGGTGATCGCCGAATGGAGCGCCGCGCTGCTCGGCCTGGCCCTCACCCGTCCGGCGCTGCGCGCCTACCCCGGGCATGCCGCCTGGGCCGCGCTCAAGCGCTGGCAGGCCTGGCGCCCGCTGCTGGCGGTCAACCGCGATATCTTCCTGCGCAGCCTGGCGCTGCAACTGGTGTTCCTGCTGCTGACCGTGCAAGGCGCGCGCCTGGGCGAGGCCACGGTGGCGGCCAACGCCCTGCTGCTCAATGGCCTGCTGCTCACCGCCTATGCCCTCGACGGCCTGGCCCATGCGGTCGAGGCCCTGTGCGGCCATGCCATCGGCGCCCGCGATCGCCAGTCGTTGCGGCGTACATTAGTGGTGGCCTGTGGCTGGTCGCTGATCGTAAGCCTGGGGTTCGCGGTGCTGTTCGTGCTGGGCGGGCACGTATTCATCGATATGCAGACCGACATCGCCAGCGTGCGCGCGGCGGCGTATCCCTTCCTGCCTTACCTGGCGCTGCTGCCGTTGGTGGCGGTATGGAGCTACCTGCTCGATGGGCTGTTCATCGGCGCGACGCGGGCGCGGGAGATGCGCAATGCGATGCTGGTGTCGGTGGTGATCGCGTTGCCTGTGGCGGTTGTCATGCGTGGGTTCGGCAACCATGGGTTGTGGTTGGCGTTTCTGGGGTTCATGGCGTTGCGGGCGGGGACGCTGGGATGGGTCGGGTGGCGGTTGCAGCAGCGAGATCGTTGGGTTCGGTGAAGCAGGGGCCGCAAAGCGGCCCCGGGGATTACGAAGACAGGTACGAAGACCGAGTCAACCCAAGGCGCAACGCATCCAGGTACTGCGTACGCTCGCGCGCGCTGATCTTGGCGCTGGCGACCTTGTCGCGGTAGTGGGTCATCAACTCCTCCGGCGACAGGTGCACGTAACGCAGCATGTCCTCGATGGTGTCGTGGGTCTCGATACCGGCGTGGTACACGCTGCCATCGGCGTTCTGGTAGATGTTCACCGAGTCGGTGTCGCCGAACAGGTTGTGCATGTCGCCGAGGATTTCCTGGTAGGCGCCGACCAGGAACACACCCAGCAGGTAGTCCTCGCCTTCCTTGACCGCATGCACCGGCATGCTGGTCTCGATGCTCTGCTCGTCGACGTACTGGTTGATCTTGCCGTCGGAGTCGCAGGTCAGGTCCTGCAGCACTGCCCGACGCATCGGTTCTTCGTCCAGGCGGTGCAGCGGGATGATCGGCAGCACCTGGCCGATGGCCCAGGTGTCCGGCAGGCTCTGGAACACCGAGAAGTTGCAGATGTACTTGTCGGCCAGCTTGTCGTTGAGCTCGTCCAGCACCTGGCGGTGCGAGCGCTGGCGGGCCTTCAGCGAGTTATGCAGGCGCCGGCACACGGCGAAGTAGCACTGCTCGGCCAGGGCCTTCTCGGCCAGGGTCAGCTTGCCGTCGGCATACTGCGCGGCCACGTCGCCCATGTAGTGGGTGGCGCGCCAGTAGGTCTCGGTGACCATCTCGATATCGGTCGGGCCGAGCAGGTCGGCCAGCCACTGCACGGTCTCGGGCAGGCTTTCCTTGTTTTCGATGGTCGGCACTTCGTCGTTGTGGCTCTCGACGTCGGTCACCTGGATCACCAGCATGGCATGGTGCGCGGTCAACGAGCGGCCACTCTCGGAGAAGATGTGCGGGTGCGGCAGGCCCTGCGCATCGCAGAACTCCTTGAGCATCCCAACCACCACACCGGCGTAGTCGTCCATGTCGTAGTTGATCGAGCTGGCATTGCGCGAGTGGGTACCGTCGTAGTCCACGCCCAGGCCGCCGCCGACGTCGATATGGTCGACCGGCAGGCCCAGGGCGCGCAGCTCGCCGTAGTAACGGATGGCTTCCTTGAACCCGTGCTGGTAGTCGGCCAGGTTGGCGATCTGCGAGCCCATGTGGAAGTGCAGCAGGCGGATGCCCTGGTCCAGGCCCGCGTCACGGAAGCGCTGCACCACCGAGATCAGCTGGGCGGCGGACAAGCCGAACTTGGACTTCTCGCCCCCGGTGTCGGCCCATTTGCTCGAGGCCAGCGACGACAGGCGCACGCGCAGGCCCACCTGCGGCTTGACCTTGAGGTCCGCGGCTTCCTCGATCACCAGGGCGACTTCGGATTCCTTCTCGATGACGATGAACACATTGTGGCCGAGCTTCTGGCCCATCAGCGCCAGGCGAATGAACTCACGGTCCTTGTAGCCGTTGCAGACGATGGTGCCGCCTTTCGGCGCCAGCGCCAGCACCGCCAGCAGCTCGGGCTTGGAGCCGGCTTCCAGGCCGATGGAGACGTTCTGGGTGGCGATGATGTTCTCCACCACCGCCTCTTGCTGGTTGACCTTGATCGGGTACAGCGCGGTGTACTGGCTCTGGTATTCAAGGCGCGCGATGTTGGCGTCGAAGGCACCGGTCAGCTGGCGCACGCGGTCCTGCAGGATGTCCGGAAAACGCACCAGCAGCGGCAGCGACAGGCCGCTCTGGCGCAACTCCTGGACCTGCTCGAAGAGGTCGATCGGCGCGCTGGCCGGTCCGTTGGGGCGCACTTCGACGCGCCCGGCTTCATTGATGGCGAAATAACCCGCGCCCCAATGGCGGATGCCGTAAACACTGCGGCTATCGGCCACGGTCCATTGGCTACCATCGTCTTTGCGTGTGCGTCGTACGGACATTCAAGTCCCCTGTATGAAAAGTCGAAACACTGCCCCACCTCGGGGCGCTGGCAGTGTAAATACTGAAAATGACGATTCTTCCGTGTCAGGCATAGACCCTGCCCACGGGAACGAGTTTAGAAAGCGCTGGGCAAAAAATCGCGCGGCTACACTCAGCCGCCGGATTTCTTCGCCTTGAAACCCTGCTTGATCAGCTCGGCGAGCAGCAGCTCGACGTGATCGCCCTGGATTTCAATGACCCCATCCTTGAGCGCGCCGCCGGTGCCGCAACGACGCTTGAGCGTGCTGGCGAGCTCCTTGAGCGGTTCCAGGGCCAGGGGGACGCCCGTGATGGTGGTCACGGTCTTGCCGCCACGGCCTTTGCTTTCACGGCGCACGCGGGCAATGCCATCCCCCTCGGGGATGACCTGCTGCTTGCAGATACAGTCGTCCACCGGTTTGCTGCAGTCGGGACAGTGCCGACCGGCATCGGTGGAAAAGACGAGACCGCCCAGGGCGGAAAAGGAAGAAGCTTTCTTGGCCACTTTTGTTCCTCTGTGCCGAGGACAAAAAACTGGTCGGCGGGAGCCGACCGCGAAGCCCCACTCTGGCAGGGGCGGCGCTACTGCCGCAAGGTTGTGCGACATCCCGAAAAGGGCGCGCAGTGTAACGATAAAACCGGCGCTTGCTAAGTACAGGAATGCGCCAATTTACCAATGTTTTGCGACCTCGCGGCCATTGTTCGCCGGCAAGCCGGCTCCTACGGGGCCATCATGCGCCGTAGGAGCCGGCTTGCCGGCGAACAGGCCGGGCACCATCACCCATGGCTGGCCTTGTAGCGCTGCAACGCCGCCAACGAATCCGGGCAGTACGCAAGCTTCGCGCTCTCCTGCTCGGCCTGCTCCATGCTGATGAACCTGGCCTCGCTGACCTCTTCCGGCTGCAAGCACAACGGCCCGTCCCACACGGCCGAGAACACCGCGCACCACAGCCGGTTGTCGGGTTGCTCGAAGTAGAAGGTCTCGTGGAAACGCAGCTCGACGCCGCTCACGCCCAGCTCCTCCTCGAGCTCGCGGGCGGCGGAGGCGGCATAGCCTTCACCAACCCCGACCATCCCCCCCGCCGCCACATCCCAGTAACCGGGATACAGCGCCTTGCTCAGGGTGCGCCGGTGCACGCACAAGTCGCCCGCGCGGTTGAACAGCAGGATGAAGGTGCAGCGCCCGATCAGGCCGCGCTCGCGCAATTCGGCCCGTGGCAGGGCGCCGAGTGGTTGGTCATGCTCATCGACCCAGGCCACCAGCTCGGCGTCGGAGGCCGCGCGGTGCGCGACCTCGGCGGGACTGACCGGCATATCAGCCCTGGGACAGCAGCTGGCGCAGGTCGATGACCGCGGCGTTGGCCCGGGAGATGTAGTTGGCCATCACCAGCGAGTGGTTGGCCCACATGCCGAAGCCGCTGCCATTGAGCACCATCGGGCTCCACAGCGCTTCCTGCGAGGCTTCCAGCTCGCGGATGATCTGCCGCACGCTGACCGTGGCGTTCTTCTTCGCCAGCACGTCGGCGAAGTCCACCTCGATGGCGCGCAGCAGATGCGACAGCGCCCAGGCCTGGCCACGGGCCTCGTAGAACACGTTGTCGATCTGCAGCCATGGAGTCTCGACCACTTCCTCGTCGACCTGCGGCGCCTGGCCCGGGGCCACGGACTCGGTCTTGAGGGTGTTGTTCAGCTTGACCCGGCCGACGCTGGCCGACAGGCGCTGCGACAGCGAGCCCAGGCGAGTGGCGACGTCACCCAGCCAGTTGTTCAGGTTGTCGGCGCGAGTATAGAAGATCGCGCCCTGGTCGCCCTTGGCCAGGCGAGTCTGGTAGCGGGTCAGCGATTTGATGCCTTCTTCGAACTCCGACTCGCTCGAGGGCAGGATCCAGCTCTTGTTGTCGAAGTTGAAGCGCGGCTCGGCCTTGGCCAGGTCGGCGTCCTCGGTGGACTGCGACTGCGAACGGGCGAAGTCCTTGCGCAGGGCACGAGACAGGTCGCGCACCTGGACCAGCACGCCATACTCCCAGCTCGGCATGTTGTCCATCCACAGGCCCGGCGGGAAACGGTCGTTGGAAATATAGCCGCCAGGCTTGTCGAGCAGGGTGCTGGCGACGGTCTTGAGGGTCTCGACGGTGGTATAGCCAATCACCATCTGCTGGCCGTTGCGTTCGGCGGCGGCCTGGGCGTTGTTCTGCACCGGGAACAGCGCCGGCTCCTGGCTCCAGTACCAACCCAGGCCGATGCACACCAGCAGGTACAGGCCGATCAACGTACCCAGGGCACGGCTCCACAGGCCGCCCAGATAGCTGCGGGTGGCGGCGCCACGGGTGTCGACCCGCTCACGGGGTTCGGCCTTGGCCTCGCGGTTTTTCCAATCCAGCATGGCAATTGTCCTTGATCAATCACGACGGTTAGGGGCTTGGACCACAGGCGTACGCCAGGGTGCCACGGCAAGCCCGCGTGGCAGCACTATAAAGCAGACGTCGCCATTCGTATAAGCGACCATCAGGTCAGCAACTGAATAATAATTCCGTAAACACTTTGTTGACCCCAGGCACTCGCTTGCCAGAAAGCGGTGCTAGCATAGAGCCATCATCGAACCTGCACCCTCCCCCCTTATAAGTAGTCAGGACATGACCCAACCAGCCGAGCCCAGCCACGAACGCCTCAAGCAGCATTTTGCCCAGCGGGTGATCCACCAGGCCCGGCAGATCCTGGAAATCTGGCAGCGCCTGCAACGTGGCGAGTGGTCCAGCGGCGGCCTGGGCGAGCTGTGCGAGGCCAACCTGCGCCTGCAACGCTACGCCGAACGCTTCGAACAGCCCGAGCACGGCAGCCTGTCGCTGGCCATCGGCCAGACCCTGCGCGCCATCGAAGCCAACAGCGCGCGGCTCAACTCGGAGCTGATCAGCGAACTCAACCGCCTGATGCAGCGCCTGTCGCGCACCGGCCTGCGCAAGGGCGACCAGCTCGACAACGTGCCCCTGCCACCGCTGCGCAAGCCGGTGTACATCGTCCTGCAGGACCACGAGCGCGCCGAGCGCCTGGCCCAGCAGCTGGAGTTCTTTGGCCTGAGCGTGCAGGCGCTGTGCAGCGCCGAGGCGTTCCAGGCCTCGATGAGCGAACGCCTGCCGTCGGCCATAGTGATGGACGTCGACTTCACCGGCGCCGGCCTTGGCCTGCACTTGGCGGCCCAGGCCCAGCAGGGGCTGGAACTGCACATCCCGCTGCTGTTCTTCAGCCTCCACGAAACCGACACCCCGACCCGCCTGGCCGCCGTGCGCGCCGGCGGCCAGGAATTCCTCACCGGCGCCCTGGATGCTTCCAGCCTGCTGGAAAAACTCGAGCTGCTGACCAGCGCCACCCAGTACGAGCCGTTTCGCGTGCTGGTGATAGACGACTCCCGCGCCCAGGCCCTGCACACCGAGCGCCTGCTCAACAGCGCCGGGATCATTACCCGCACGCTCACCGAGCCGATCCGCACCATGAGCGAGCTGGCGGACTTCCAGCCCGACCTGATCATCCTCGACATGTACATGCCCGCCTGCACCGGCACGGAGCTGGCCAAGGTGATCCGCCACAACGACCGCTACGTCAGCGTGCCGATCATCTACCTGTCGGCCGAGGACGACCTGGACAAGCAGCTCGATGCCATGAGCGAAGGCGGCGACGACTTCCTCACCAAGCCGATCCGCGCCCGCCACCTGGTCACCACCGTGCGCAACCGCGCCGCCCGCGCCCGCCATCTCAAGGCGCGGATGGTCCGCGATAGCCTTACCGGGCTGTACAACCACACCCATATCCTGCAATTGCTCGAGGATTGCAGCTTCCGCGCCCGGCGCGAAGCGCAGCCATTGAGTTTCGCCATGCTCGATATTGACCACTTCAAGAAGATCAACGACCGCCATGGCCACCCCATGGGCGACCGGGTGATCAAGAGCCTGGCATTGTTCCTCAAGCAGCGCTTGCGCAAGACCGACTTCATCGGCCGCTACGGCGGCGAGGAGTTCGCCATCGTCATGCCCAATACCGGGCTTGCAGCCGCGCACAAGGTGCTCGACGAAATCCGCCGGCGCTTTGCCGAGATCCACTACCCGGCGCAACCCCATGACCTGCAATGCACCTTCAGCGCCGGGGTGGTGCAACTGGATGACGCGCTCGATGCCCTGACCATGGCCAGCGCCGCGGACGAGGCGCTCTACCGGGCCAAGCATGCCGGGCGCAATTGCGTGGTCAGGGTCGAGCCATGATCGCCGATCATCGCCCGCTCAAATGGAAAACTCGTAATCCACTAATTTAACTCGACCCTGTAGGAGCGGCCTTGTGTCGCGAAAGGGCGCTCCTACAGAGAGCAACCTTCAAACAATACCGGCACTGTGCCACTTTTTTATGGCGCCAAGCTGCCGTCGTCATCACGTCGTCACAAAACGGCAATAACTTCAGGCGCCTCCCCCCGCAGGAAGTTCGCGGCTATGCGCCTGAAGTGGCTGACCAATTTCAACACCCTGTTGCTGGTGACCGTGTGTATCGCCCTGGGCGCGACCCTGTGGTGGTCGCAACGCGCCCTGGAACGCCCCTACCAGTTGATGGAGCGCTACCTGGGCTTGTCGCAACAGTTCCAGAACGACACCGCGCGCAACGTCCAGGCATACCTGGCCAGCGGCGATGCCCTGCGCCATTCCGCGGCAGTGCAAGCCACCCAGCAGCTCCAGGGGGCATTGGCGGACTGGCCCGAGGACCTTTCGGCCAAGCTGCGCCCGAGCCTGGACAGCCTGCAGGCCTTCACCGGCAACGAACTGCTCGCCGCCGGCAAGCTGGCAGGCGACCCGCAAGCCCTGTTGCTGCAGGCCGAACGTGAATTGGGAGCGAACTTCGAACAGCTGTCGGCTTACGCCCGCGACAGCGGCAGCAGCGATGCCGCCCGCTACCTGGCGCCGCTGCTCGACGCCGCGGTGCACCTGGGTCGGCTGGCGCTGGCCCGTGACAAGCTGGTCAACAGCGGGCGCGCGGAACTGGCCGACGAAGTCGAGCGCGAGCTGCAACCGATCCGCGCCCAGGCCCAGGTGATCGACGCCCTACCCTTGCTGGGCGTGACCCGCGCCGCCGAGTCCAATGCCGACGACTTCGCCGCCATGATGGGCCTGCAATCCCAGGCCAGCGAGCAGCAGGAGGACGTCGCCGTCGGCCTCAAGCGCGAACTGCAGAGCCTGCTGGGCCGCTACCCCGCCGAACTGCAGCGCACCCGCGAGCAGATCGAGCGCCGCGCCGCCCTGGCCGCCAGCACCGGCGAGCGCCTGGAGGCCGTGCAACACGCCATCGCCGGCCTGGAGCCGCAGGTACGCGCCCAGCACGGCAAGATCGCCGCAGAGGTGCGCATCATGCAGGGCCTGATGATCGGCCTGATCCTGCTCATCGCCCTGCTCATCGACACCCTGCAACGGCGCCTGGCCCGCACCCTGACCGGCCTGGCGCCGGCGCTGTCGCGCTGGGCCGAGGGCGACTTCGCCCATGCCATCGACCTGGGCCGGACCAACCGCGAGCTGCATGACATCGAGGAATCGCTCAACCGCCTGCGCCAGTACCTGGTGGAGCTGGTCGGCACCCTGCGCCGCAACGCCGAACAGGTGGCCGGCAGCAGCCACGCCCTGGCGGGCATGAGCAGCGCCTTGCACGACGGCGCCGAACGCCAGGCCGGCGACACCGCGCAGATCCGCGATGCCCTGGGCGAGCTGGAGGCGACCATCCAGCAGGTGGCCGGCGACGCCAGCGCCGCCGCCGACGCCAGCCGCGATGCCGGCCAGGCCGTCGAACGGGGCCAGACGGTGATCGGCCAGAGCCTGTCCGGCCTGCGCGCCCTGGTCGACGAGGTGCAGGGCAATGCGCGCATGATCGAACAACTGGCCGAGGAATCGGCCACCATCGGCGGCGTGCTCACGGTGATCCGCGCGATCGCCGAGCAGACCAACCTGCTGGCGCTCAACGCCGCCATCGAGGCCGCCCGGGCTGGCGAAATGGGCCGCGGCTTCGCCGTGGTCGCCGATGAAGTACGCTCGCTGGCCCAGCGCACCACCGGCGCCACCGGCGAGATCCAGGCCCTGATCGACCGCCTGCAACAGGCCGCACGCGACTCGGTGGACGGCATGCGCACGCAGCTGGAGCATGCCGAGGCCACCGCCAGCCAGGCGCAGTCGGCCGATGGCGCGCTGGATGCGATCGTCAACGCCATCGGCACTATCGCCGGGACCGCGCTGCGCATCGCCGAGGTGACCGCCCAGCAAACCGGCGCGGTGAGCGAGATTCGCGATCACAGCGAGCGTATTCACGCGCTGGGCGAGGACAACCTGAAACGCATCGGCGAAGGACGCCAGCAGGGCGAGCAGTTGCTCAAGCTGGGGGGCGAGTTGAATATGGCAGTGCGGACGTTCCGGCTATGACATCGGCATGCCCTCGAGCGCGACACAAGGCCGCTCCTACAGGAAACCGCGCTCCCCTGTAGGAGCGGCCTTGTGTCGCGACGGGCCGCGCAGCGGCCCCAATTTCGGCCAACTCCGCTATCATGCCGCCAGGTTCCACCTCGCGAGTCCGTCATGCGCCGCCTGTTTTTCCTGTTGTTCCTGCTGCTGGCCAGCCCCGTGTTCGCCACGGGCCTGCTCGACAACCGCCCCAGCGCCACCCTCGGCGCCGTCAGCAACAGCGCCGATTTCCTGCCGGTGCACGAGGCCTTCAAGCTCAGCCTGGTCCAGGCCGACGCCCACACCGTCAAGCTGCGCTTCGTCGCCACCGACGGCTACTACCTGTACCGCCACCGCTTGCAGTTGCGCACGGAACCGGCAGACATCAAGCTGGGCACGCCACACATCCCCGCGGGCGAAGCCAAGCACGACGAGTTCTTCGGCGATGTCGAGGTCTACCACGGCGTGCTCGACATCGAGCTGCCGCGCAACGACCCGCGCGCCTTCACCTTGCTGGTGGGCTACCAGGGCTGCGCCGACAAGGGCCTGTGCTACCCGCCGCAAACCGAGCGGCTGGGCATCGGCGGCGAAGGCCCGGCGCAGCCGGGCGGCGCCGAGCAGGGCTGGAGCTGGAAATCCCTGGCGCTGTTCTTCCTCGCCGGGGTCGGCCTGACCTTTACCCCCTGCGTGCTGCCCATGTTGCCGATCCTCTCGGGCGTGGTCCTGCGCGGCCAGGTCGGCGGCCTGCGCGGCTTGTCGCTGTCGCTGGCCTACGTGCTGCCGATGGCCGCCAGCTTCGCCGTGCTCGGCGCGCTGATGGGGCTGTTCGGCGCCGGCCTGAACCTGCAGGCACGGCTGCAGTCGGCCTGGGTGCTGGTGCCGTTCGCGGCGTTCTTCGTGCTGTTCGCCCTGGCCATGTTCGGCCTGTTCGAGATCAAGCTGCCCCAGGCCCTGAGCACCCGCCTGGACAAGGTCGCCAACCGCACCCAGGGCGGTTCGCTGCTGGGCGCGGCGATCCTCGGCGTGTTGTCCAGCCTGTTGGTGTCGCCTTGCGTGTCGGCACCGCTGGCCGGCGCGCTGCTGTACATCAGCGCCAGCGGCGATGCCCTCGGCGGCGCGCTCAAGCTGTTCGCCCTGGGCCTGGGCATGGGCGCCCCGCTGCTGCTGGTGGCGACCGGTGGCGCTGCCTGGCTGCCCAGGAGCGGCCCGTGGATGAATACCGTCAAGAACGCCATCGGCGTGCTGCTGCTGGGCCTGGCCATCGGCCTGCTCAGCCGGGTGCTGCCAGGGCCGGTCACGCTGCTGCTGATCGGCCTGCTGGCCGCCGGCGTGGCGCTGTTCCTCGGCGCCCTGGAATTCGTGGTCAAGCCTGCGCGCGAGCGCTTGGCGCAACTGCTCGGCCTGGTGCTGCTGGTCTATGCCCTGGCCTGTTGGTACGGTGCCCTGAGCGGCCAGGGCGATCCCCTGCGGCCGTTACCGCCGCCCGTGGCCGGCACCGCTGCCGTGGCCAAGGCCGATGCCTGGCAGACCCTCACCAGCCCGGCCGAGCTCGACGCCGCCCTGGCCGAGGCCAAGGCCGCCGGCCAGCCGGTGCTGCTGGACTGGTACGCCGACTGGTGCATCAGCTGCAAGGTGATCGAACACGACGTGCTCACGGCGCCACCGGTGCAAGCGCAACTGGGCGCGTTCCGCCTGTTGCGCCTGGACATCACCGCGAGCGACGCCGCGCAGCGCGCGCTGCTCGATCGCTACCAGCTGTTCGGCCCGCCGGCACTGATGTTCTTTGCGGCGAACGGCGGCGAAATGACTGACGATCGGGTGATCGGCGAGATAAACGCCGGCGATTTTGCCCAGGTACTGGCCCGCGTGCGCGGCCAACTCGGTCTATAACTTCCCGCAGCCTGGGAAAAATCGGCAATCCAGTGACCAAAGTTAATCATCCGGTCACATACTTTGCGCGAATCTCGGACATCGTGCTGGCTATTGCCGGGAACTGGACACCCAGCGCCCGTTCCGGCATAGTCGCCGCGCTATGTCGAATTGCCCTACAAAAACCAAGGAACCGCAGATGGCAACCCTACTGGTGCTGCACGGCCCCAACCTGAACCTGCTCGGCACCCGTGAACCGGGCCACTACGGCGCGGCCACCCTCGCCCAGATCAATCAGGACCTGGAGCAGCGCGCCCGCGCCGCCGGCCATCATCTGCAGTACCTGCAGAGCAATGCCGAATACGAATTGATCGACCGGATCCACGCCGCGCGCAATGAAGGCGTGGACTTCATCCTGATCAATCCGGCCGCTTTCACGCATACCAGCGTCGCATTACGTGACGCGTTGCTCGCGGTGAGCATCCCATTCATCGAAGTGCACTTGTCCAACGTGCACAAGCGTGAACCGTTCCGCCACCACTCCTACTTTTCCGATGTCGCCGTAGGGGTGATCTGCGGCCTGGGCGCCACCGGCTACCGGCTGGCCCTGGAGTCCGCGCTGGAACACCTGGCTGCCAACGCACAGCCCTGATGACACAAAGCCTTGGCCCAATAGGCCAAGGCTCAGGTGAAACGTTTTCGACACGTTTTCAAACTACGTCCCCGACCGAACCTTGGGAGTTGCTGATTAATGGATATCCGTAAAGTCAAAAAGCTGATCGAACTGCTGGAAGAGTCCGGCATCGACGAACTGGAGATCAAGGAAGGCGAAGAGTCCGTTCGCATCAGCCGTCACAGCAAGACCCCGGCCGGCGCCCAGTACTTCGCCGCCCCAGCACCGATGGCCGCTCCGGTTGCCGCAGCCGCCCCGGTCGCCGCCGCTGCCGCGCCAGCCGCTGAAGCTGCCGCCCCAGCGCTGAAAGGCACCGTGATCCGCTCGCCGATGGTCGGTACCTTCTACCGCAAGCCATCGCCGACCTCGCCGAACTTCGCTGAAGTGGGCCAGGCCGTGAAGAAAGGCGACACCCTGTGCATCGTCGAAGCCATGAAGATGATGAACCACATCGAAGCCGACATCGGCGGTGTGATCGACGCCATCCTGGTGGAAGACGGCCAGCCGGTTGAGTTCGACCAGCCGCTGTTCACCATCGTTTGATTCGCGGAGAGCCAACGATGTCTGGGAAGCTCGAAAAAGTTCTGATCGCCAACCGCGGGGAAATTGCCCTGCGGATCCTGCGTGCCTGCAAAGAGCTGGGCATCAAGACCGTCGCCGTGCACTCCACGGCCGACCGTGAACTGATGCACCTGGGCCTGGCAGACGAGTCGGTCTGCATCGGCCCTGCATCGTCCAAGGATTCCTACCTGCACATTCCAGCGATCATCGCCGCTGCCGAAGTGACTGGCGCCACCGCCATCCACCCAGGCTACGGGTTCCTCGCGGAAAACGCCGACTTCGCCGAGCAGGTGGAAAAGTCCGGCTTCGCCTTCATCGGCCCGAAAGCCGACACCATTCGCCTGATGGGCGACAAGGTCTCGGCCAAGGACGCGATGATCAAGTCGGGCGTACCGACCGTACCGGGCTCCGACGGCCCGCTGCCGGAAGACGAAGAAACCGCGCTGGCCATTGCCCGTGAGGTTGGCTACCCGGTGATCATCAAGGCCGCCGGTGGCGGTGGTGGTCGCGGCATGCGCGTGGTGCACAAGGAAGAGGACCTGATCGCCTCGGCCAAGCTGACCCGCACCGAAGCCGGTGCCGCCTTCGGCAACCCGATGGTCTACCTGGAGAAGTTCCTGACCAACCCACGTCACGTGGAAGTCCAGGTGCTGTCCGACGGCCAGGGCAACGCCATCCACCTGGGCGACCGTGACTGCTCGCTGCAGCGCCGCCACCAGAAGGTACTGGAAGAAGCCCCGGCTCCGGGCATCGACGAGAAGGCCCGTCAGGAAGTCTTCAAGCGTTGCGTCGACGCGTGCATCGAAATCGGCTACCGCGGTGCAGGCACCTTCGAGTTCCTGTACGAGAACGGCCGCTTCTACTTCATCGAGATGAACACCCGCGTCCAGGTCGAGCACCCGGTCTCGGAAATGGTCACCGGCATCGACATCGTCAAGGAGATGCTCAGCATCGCCGCTGGCAACAAGCTGTCGTTCCGCCAGGAAGACGTGGTCATCCGTGGCCACTCGCTGGAGTGCCGGATCAACGCCGAAGACCCGAAGAAGTTCATCCCGAGCCCAGGCAAGGTCAAGCACTTCCACGCCCCGGGCGGCAACGGCGTGCGCGTCGATTCGCACCTGTACAGCGGCTACTCGGTTCCGCCGAACTACGATTCGTTGATCGGCAAGCTGATCACCTACGGCAAGGACCGCGACGAAGCCATGGCGCGCATGCGCAATGCCCTGGACGAGATCGTCGTCGACGGCATCAAGACCAACATCCCGCTGCACCGCGACCTGGTGCGTGATGAAGGTTTCTGCAAAGGCGGCGTCAACATCCACTACCTCGAGCACAAACTGGCCAACCAGGAGTGATCGCGTTAGCGTGATGCAGAAAAACCCCGGCCCAGCGCCGGGGTTTTTTATTGCCCCCAGGCTTGCAAGGCCCCGTGTAGGAGCGGCCTTGCGCCGCGAAAGGGCTGCACGGTAGCCCCAGCGATCCATGCCCCACATTGAAACCTTGGGACTGCTCCGCAGTCCTTTCGCGGCACAAGGCCGCTCCTACACAAGACCCTGCCACCTTCTGGCTTCTCTACAAACCCCCCACACTCGCGTAAACTGGCGGCCTTTTCGCGCAGCCTCGGGCTGCCCCTGTCGATTTACCAAAGGTGCCCGCCATGCCCTGGCTGCAAGTACGCCTGGCCATCAGCCCGGAACAAGCCGAAACCTACGAAGACGCCCTGCTGGAAGTTGGGGCCGTCTCGGTGACCTTCATGGATGCCGAAGACCAGCCGATCTTCGAACCGGACCTCAACACCACCCCCCTGTGGTCGCACACTCACCTGCTGGCCCTGTTCGAGGCCGACGCCGAACCTGAGCAGGTATTCGCCCACCTGCGCCTGCTGACAGGAACCGAGCTGCCCGAACATGAAGCCGAGGTGATCGAGGACCAGGACTGGGAACGCAGCTGGATGGACAACTTCCAGCCCATGCGTTTCGGCCAGCGCCTGTGGATCGTGCCAAGCTGGCACGAAGCCCCTGAAAAAGATGCGGTCAACCTGCTGCTCGACCCGGGCCTGGCCTTCGGCACTGGCACCCACCCGACCACCGCGCTGTGCCTGGAGTGGCTCGACGGCCAACAGCTGCAAGGCACCCAGGTGCTGGACTTCGGCTGCGGCTCGGGCATCCTGGCCATCGCCGCGCTGCTGCTCGGCGCCCGCCAGGCGGTCGGCACCGACATCGACGTGCAGGCCATCGAGGCCTCCCGTGACAATGCCCAGCGCAATGGTATCGCCGACGACAAGTTCGACCTGTACCTGCCCGAACAGATGCCGGCCATGCAGGCCGACGTGCTGGTCGCCAACATCCTCGCCGGCCCGCTGGTGGCATTGGCGCCGCAACTGTCCAACCTGGTCCGCCCCGGTGGCCTGCTGGCGTTGTCGGGCATCCTCGCCGAGCAGGGCGAGGAAGTGGCAGCCGCCTACGCCGCCGACTTCGACCTGGACCCTATCGTCATGCGCGACGGCTGGGTACGCATCAGTGGTCGCCGCCGCTAAGCGCGCCTAGACTCAACACCTGCCCAGCCTCCGGATCGCCGCATGACCGACAGTTTCGTCACCCAGTGCCCGCATTGCCAGACCAGCTTTCGCGTCACTCATCACCAGTTGAGCGTGGCGCGCGGCGTGGTGCGCTGCGGCAACTGCCTGCAGGTGTTCAACGCGGCCAAGCAACTGCTGGAGCAGAACCGCGCCGGCGGGCAGCCTGTAGAGCCGCCAGCGCCAGCAACCGTGCAGCCGCCCAGCGAGCCGCCGGCGCCGGTGGCCAGCGAGCGGGCGCCGATGAGCGAAGAGGACTGGGCCGTCACCGCCGAGCAGCTGGACGCACTGGACCTCGACCAGGAACTGGCGCGCCTCGAACGCCGCAGCCCCGGCGACCGCCGCCAGGCGCCTGTGCAAGGCGTGCTGCAGGCCCGCCGTGACGACCAGGGCGCGGACGAAGCCGACGCCAAACCATTCGGCACCGCAACCGACGAGCGTCCCGAGCCCGCAGCGGAACCCGAGGAGGCGCCGGTACTGCTCGAACAAGAGGCGCTGGACCTGGAACCCGTCGTCGACGCGCGCACGGAGCCGACCCTCGGCGCCACCGACCTGGACCTGGACGACGAACCGTCCGTGCGCCATCCGTCGGCCGACAGCGATTTCAACAGCCAGCCCCTCTCCAACCACGACGACCCCGTGCCAGAACGGGGCTTGTCGGCCCTGGACGACGATGTACGCGGCGAACGTCTATCCGCTCGCGACGAGGACGAAGCCGAGGTGCGCCTGGCGCCGAGCCCGGTAGCGAAGGCCGAGCGCCCGCGCAAGGAGCCGCTGATCGACGTGGTCGACGACCCGTTGCAATTGGGCTGGGAAAAGCCCGCGCCCAACTGGGGCAAGCGCCTGCTGTGGGGCGTGCTGACCCTGCTCGCCGCCGGCCTGCTGGCGTTCCAGTACGTCTGGTACCACTTCGACGAGATGGCCCGCCAGGACCAGTACCGCCCGTGGTTCCAGCAACTGTGCCCGATGTTCGGCTGCCAGGTGCCGACCCGCGTCGACATTTCGCGGATCAAGAGCAGCAACCTGGTGGTGCGCAGCCACCCCGACTTCAAGGGCGCGCTGATCGTCGATGCGATCATCTACAACCGCGCTCCGTTCGCCCAGCCTTTCCCGCTGCTGGAACTGCGCTTCGCCGACCTCAGCGGCCAGCTGATCGCCAGCCGCCGCTTCAAGCCCAGCGAATACCTGTCGGGCGAACTGGCCGGCCGCGGCGAGATGCCCAGCCAAACCCCGATCCACATCGCCCTGGATATCCTCGACCCCGGGCCGAAGGCGGTGAACTACAGCCTGAGCTTCCGCTCGCCGGAGTAAGCGACAAGCGGCAAGCTTCAAGCCGCAAGTAAAAGCCTGCCTGCAGGCCTCTTGCAGCTTGAAGCTTGCCGCTTGGCACTGGGCGTCATAACGCCGCAACTGTTCAGATTTTATCCAGATTCATCTTTATCCGGTCATCGAGAGCGGGTATCATGCCAACCCTTTTTCGAACTCCAATGATTCGGCCCCACAACAGGGAACACCTATGTCGGCGGTACGCATCGGCCCTTACACACTGCAGAACAACCTGATCCTGGCCCCCATGGCAGGGGTCACGGACCAGCCTTTCCGTACCCTGTGCAAACGCCTCGGGGCGGGCATGGTGGTGTCGGAGATGGTTTCCAGCGACATGCGCCTGTGGAACAGCCGCAAGTCGAGCCTGCGGCGCATCCATGAAGACGATCCCGAGCCGCGCTCGGTACAGATCGCCGGCGGCGACGCGCAGATGATGGCCGAGGCCGCGCGCGCCAACGTCGCCGCGGGCGCGCAGATCATCGACATCAACATGGGCTGCCCGGCGAAAAAAGTCTGCAACAAGGCCGCCGGCTCTGCTTTATTGAGAGATGAAGCCTTGGTCAGCGAGATCCTCCATGCCGTCGTCGGCGCCGTGGACGTGCCGGTGACCCTTAAGATTCGCACCGGCTGGGACCGGGCGAACAAGAACGGCCTGAATGTGGCGAGGATCGCCGAGCAGGCCGGCATCCAGGCGCTGGCGGTGCATGGCCGCACACGCGCCGACCTGTACACCGGTGACGCCGAGTACGACACCATCGCGGCGATCAAGCAGGCGGTGTCGATCCCGGTGTTCGCCAACGGCGACATCACCTCGCCGGAAAAGGCCCGGGCGGTGCTGCATGCCACCGGTGCCGACGGCCTGCTGATCGGCCGTGCCGCCCAAGGGCGGCCGTGGATCTTCCGCGAGATCGAGCATTACCTGCGCACGGGCGAGCACCTGCCTGCCCCGGCGCTGGACGAAGTGGAACGCATTCTGCTGGAACACCTGGCCGCGCTGCATGCCTTTTATGGCGATGTGATGGGCGTGCGTATCGCCCGCAAGCACGTTGGCTGGTACCTGGCGACCCGACCCGGCGGCAAGGAGTTCCGCAGCCGGTTCAACGCTTTGCAAGATACACAAGCGCAGTGCGCCAACGTTCAGGCGTTTTTCGCCGAACGTCGACAGAGCCTTGGGACAGAGGACGAACAAGGGGTGGCCGCATGACGATGATGACCGAGACATTAGTGAGTGGAACAACGCCCGTGAGCGACAACGTCAACCTCAAGCAGCACCTGAACACGCCGAGCGAGGAGGGCCAGACCCTGCGCGGCAGCGTCGAGAAGGCGTTGCACAACTACTTCGCCCACCTGGAAGGCGCTACCGTCACGGACGTGTACAACCTGGTGCTCTCGGAGGTCGAGGCGCCGCTGCTCGAAAGCGTGATGAACTACGTCAAGGGCAACCAGACCAAGGCCAGCGAGATGCTCGGGCTCAACCGAGGCACGCTGCGCAAGAAGCTCAAGCAGTACGATCTGTTGTAAGGCCAGAACCCCAACCAAAAAGGCGCTCGTCACGAGGCGCCTTTTTTGCTGACTCCACCGCGTTATGGAATCTGAAATGACCGACCAGACTACCCGCCTGCCGATCCGCCGCGCCCTGATCAGCGTCTCCGACAAGACCGGGATCCTCGAATTCGCCCGTGAGCTGCAACTGCTCGGTGTCGAGATCCTGTCCACCGGCGGCACCTACAAGCTGCTCAAGGACAACGGCGTCAACGCGGTGGAAGTGGCCGACTACACCGGCTTCGCCGAAATGATGGACGGCCGGGTCAAGACCCTGCATCCGAAGATCCACGGCGGCATCCTCGGCCGTCGCGGCACCGACGACGCCATCATGAACGAGCACGGCATCAAGCCGATCGACCTGGTTGCGGTCAACCTGTATCCATTCGAAGCCACCATCAACAAGCCAGGCTGCGACCTGCCGACCGCCATCGAGAATATCGACATCGGCGGCCCGACCATGGTCCGCTCGGCGGCGAAGAACCACAAGGATGTCGCCATCGTGGTCAACGCCAGCGACTACACCGGCATCGTCGAAGGCCTGAAGGCCGGCGGCCTGACCTACGCCCAGCGCTTCGACCTGATGCTCAAGGCGTTCGAGCACACTGCCGCCTACGACGGCATGATCGCCAACTACATGGGCACCATCGACCAGGCCAAGGACACCCTGTCCACCGAAGACCGCAGCGAGTTCCCGCGCACCTTCAACAGCCAGTTCGTCAAGGCCCAGGAAATGCGCTACGGCGAGAACCCGCACCAGAGCGCGGCGTTCTACGTCGAAGCCAAGAAAGGTGAAGCCAGCATTTCCACCGCCGTGCAGCTGCAGGGCAAGGAACTGTCGTTCAACAACGTGGCCGACACCGACGCCGCGCTGGAGTGCGTGAAGAGCTTCGTCAAGCCGGCCTGCGTCATCGTCAAGCATGCCAACCCATGCGGCGTGGCGGTCGTGCCTGAAGACGAAGGCGGCATCCGCAAGGCCTATGACCTGGCCTACGCCACTGACACCGAGTCGGCCTTCGGCGGCATCATCGCCTTCAACCGCGAACTGGACGGCGAAACCGCCCAGGCCATCGTCGAGCGCCAGTTCGTCGAAGTGATCATCGCCCCGAAAATCTCCCAGGCCGCTCGCGACGTGGTTGCCGCCAAGCAGAACGTGCGCCTGCTGGAATGCGGCGAGTGGCCAGCCGAGCGCGCTGGCGGCTGGGACTTCAAGCGCGTCAACGGTGGCCTGCTGGTGCAGAGCCGCGATATCGGCATGATCAGCGCCGATGACCTGAAGATCGTCACCAAGCGTGCCCCGACCGAGCAAGAGATCCACGACCTGGTGTTCGCCTGGAAAGTGGCCAAGTTCGTCAAGTCCAACGCCATCGTCTACGCCAAGCAGCGCCAGACCATCGGTGTCGGCGCCGGCCAGATGAGCCGGGTCAACTCCGCGCGCATTGCCGCGATCAAGGCCGAACACGCGGGCCTGCAGGTGCAGGGCGCGGTCATGGCGTCGGATGCGTTCTTCCCGTTCCGAGATGGCATCGACAACGCGGCTAAAGTGGGTATCAGCGCCGTGATCCAGCCGGGTGGCTCGATGCGTGATGCCGAGGTGATTGCCGCCGCCGACGAAGCCGGTATCGCCATGGTCTTCACCGGCATGCGCCACTTCCGCCACTGATTATGGCAATCGGCCGCACTGAAGCAGGCATCTGCTGCGTTGGGGCCGGTTCCGCTGATGCTCATTGCCATAAGGCAACTGCGCTCATCGGAACCGTCCCCGCCTTGCATCTACCTGCTTCATTGCGACCTCGTACAGCGAGGGGTTTTGCCTCTCGTTCGACAGATTTCGAGGTTTTGACATGAAAGTTTTGATCATCGGCAGTGGCGGTCGCGAACACGCCCTGGCCTGGAAAGTCGCCCAGGACCCACGGGTCGAGAAAATCTTCGTGGCCCCCGGTAACGCCGGCACCGCCAGCGAAGCCAAGTGCGAAAACGTCGCCATCGACGTCACCGCCCTGGAGCAACTGGCCGACTTCGCCGAGCAGAACGTCGACCTGACCATCGTCGGCCCGGAAGCGCCACTGGTCATCGGCGTCGTCGACCTGTTCCGCAGCCGCGGCCTGGACTGCTTCGGCCCAACCAAGGGCGCGGCCCAGCTGGAAGGCTCCAAGGCGTTCACCAAGGACTTCCTGGCGCGCCACAAGATCCCCACCGCCGACTACCAGAACTTCACCGAGATCGAGCCGGCCCTGGCCTACCTGCGTGAAAAAGGCGCGCCGATCGTGATCAAGGCCGATGGCCTGGCCGCCGGCAAGGGCGTGATCGTCGCCATGACCCTGCAGGAAGCCGAAGACGCCGTGCGCGACATGCTCGCCGGCAACGCCTTCGGCGATGCCGGCTCGCGCGTGGTGATCGAAGAATTCCTCGACGGCGAGGAAGCCAGCTTCATCGTCATGGTCGACGGCCACAACGTGCTGCCGATGGCCACCAGCCAGGACCACAAGCGCGTCGGCGACCAGGACACCGGCCCGAACACCGGCGGCATGGGCGCCTATTCGCCAGCCCCGGTGGTCACCGCCGACGTGCACCAGCGGGTGATGGACCAGGTGATCTGGCCGACCGTGCGTGGCATGGCCGAGGAAGGCAATGTCTACACCGGCTTCCTGTATGCCGGCCTGATGATCGACAAGGCGGGCAACCCCAAGGTCATCGAGTTCAACTGCCGCTTCGGCGACCCGGAAACCCAGCCGGTCATGCTGCGCCTGGAGTCGAGCCTGGTGCTGCTGATCGAAGCAGCCTTCGCCAAGGCCCTGGACAAGGTCGAAGCACAGTGGGACCCGCGCCCGAGCCTGGGCGTGGTCCTGGCTGCCGGTGGCTACCCGGGCGACTACGCCAAGGGTGCCGCGATCAGTGGCCTGGACGCCGCGGCCAAGCTCGAAGGCAAGGTGTTCCATGCTGGCACCGCACTCAAGGATGGCCAGGTGGTAACCGCCGGCGGCCGCGTGCTTTGCGCCACCGCCATGGGCGCCACCGTCGAGGCCGCCCAGCAGCAAGCCTACCGCCTGGCCGAGCAGGTCAAGTGGGAAGGCAGCTTCTACCGCAGCGACATCGGCTATCGGGCCATCGCCCGCGAGCGCGGTGAACACCAGCAGTAACCTTGCCGCCAATGGCCGTGGCGCCCGCGCGCCCGGCCTTCGGCTCGTCGCCAAGGCTCCCTTGGGGCCTTGCCTTCGCGTCGGCGCGCCGCGCATAGTTGTGCTCCGGCACATCAGCTAAGAAAGGATTTCGTCGTGCGTCGGCTTCGGATTGCCACTGCCCTCATCGTCAGCCTGCTGACCCTGCTCTGCCTGCTTCCGGCGCAAGCCGAACCGGGCACTGGTTGGTCGGCGCTGCTCGACGAGCAGGCCAGCCTGCAGCTCTCCGACGTGCGCTCCGAGCGCTACCGCAACCAGTTCAGCCCCCTGGCGCTGAACGAGCTGGATGCCGCCCTCCCCGACCAGGCCTTGTGGCTGCACTATCGCCTCGAACCCGGCGAGCAGGAGCAACTGGTCCGTATATTCGCCCCCGACCTGTCCCGCCTGGACCTCTACGCCCTCGAGGGCGACAAGCTGCTACGCCAGCTGCACCACGGCCGACAGGGCGATAATGCCAGCCCTACCCTACATGGCAGCGACCATGTGCTGCCGCTGCCGCGCAGCAGCCAGGCAGTGGATGTCTACCTGCGCCTGGTGTCGGAACACCAGCTACGCCCGGCGATCAGCCTGGAGCCGGCGGCCAAGGCTGCCGCCGACCAGCGCCAGCCGCTGCTGTTCGGCCTGTTGTTCGGCGGCCTGGTGATGCTGATCCTGCACAACCTGATCCGCTTCGCCTACACCCGCTCCAGCACCACCCTGACCCTGGCGCTGTACCACGCCCTGATGCTGCTCAGCGCGCTGATCCTGCTGAACCTAAGCGGCCCCTGGTGGCACCTGTGGTACAGCGCCCAGACCCCAGCCGCCTACCTGACCCTGGTGCTGGCCGGGCTGGCTGGGCTGTTCTTCACCCTGCACTTCTTCACCCCACGCAGCTCGGCCAGGTTGAACCGCCTGCTGCACATGGAGATGCTGGTGGCCGGGGTCAGCGGCCTGGTGCTGCTGTTCGTCGACACCTTGCCGCTGAACCTGATGACCTATGCCCTGCTCGCCCTGGGCAGCCTGAGCATGCTGCTGATCAGCAGCTACCACTGGTACCAGGGCTACACCCCGGCGCGGCTGTTCACCCTGGCCATGCTGGTGTTCAACCTTGGCGGCCTGGTGTTGCTGCCGGCCCTGCTCGGCCTCACCCGCACCTCCACGCCCTGGCTGCTGTGCGTGCTGCTGGCGCTCACCGTGGTCAGCGGCCTGTTGCTCAACCTGGCTGTCAGCGAACGCCTGCGACGGATCAGCGAGGAGCGCTTCAGCGCCAGCCGCGCCCTAGCCGCCAGCGACGCCGAGATCAACGCCAAGGCCGAGTTCCTGGCCAAGATCAGCCACGAGATCCGCACCCCCATGAACGGCGTGCTGGGCATGACCGAGCTGCTGCTGGGCACGCCGCTGTCGGTCAAGCAACGCGACTACGTGCAGACCATCCACAGCGCCGGCAACGAACTGCTGACGCTGATCAACGAGATCCTCGACATCTCCAAGCTCGAGTCGCGGCAGATCGAGCTGGACGACGTGCAGTTCGACCTCAACG
Source organism: Pseudomonas sp. FG47 (assembly GCF_057809115.1). Taxonomy (NCBI): domain Bacteria; kingdom Pseudomonadati; phylum Pseudomonadota; class Gammaproteobacteria; order Pseudomonadales; family Pseudomonadaceae; genus Pseudomonas; species Pseudomonas sp. FG47. Next base: position 11,375 of record NZ_JBMDJI010000022.1, on the reverse strand, counting down.
CGCTGATCGAGGACTGCCTGAACATTTTCCGGGCCAAGGCCGAGCAGCAGAACATCGAGCTGATCAGCTTCACCCAACCCCAGGTGCCACGGGTGGTCAGCGGCGATCCGACGCGCCTGCGCCAGGCCTTGTCGAGCCTGCTCGACAACGCGCTGAAGAACACCGAGCAGGGCGAGATCCTGCTGGTGGTGGCCCTCGACCAGCGCGGTGACACCCCACGCCTGCGGATCGCCGTGCAGGACAGCGGCGAGCCAATGCCACCGGCCGAGCGCGATGCCCTGCTGCAGGCCGAACTGCACAGCCGCCACTTCCTGTCCAGCAACAAGCTGGGCGGCCACCTCGGCCTGGTGATCGCCAAGCAACTGATCGGCCTGATGCAAGGCGAATTCGGCATCAAGACCAGCGCCAACATGGGCAACACCCTGTGGCTGACCCTGCCGCTGGATCCGCAGCGCCTGGAGCAGCCACCCACCGACCTCGACGGCCCGCTGCGCGATGCCCGGGTGCTGGTGGTCGACGACAACGATACCTGCCGCAAGGTCCTGGTGCAGCAATGCAGCGCCTGGGGCATGAACGTCAGCGCGGTGCCTTCCGGCAAGGAAGCCCTGGCCCTGCTGCGCACCAAGGCGCACCTGCGCGACTACTTCGACGCCGTGCTGCTGGACCAGAACATGCCCGGCATGACCGGCATGCAGCTGGCGGCGAAGATCAAGGAAGACCCGAGCCTGAACCACGACATACTGGTGGTGATGCTCACCGGCATCAGCAATGCGCCGAGCAAGATCATCGCGCGCAATGCCGGGGTCAAGCGCATCCTCGCCAAGCCGGTAGCCGGCTACACGCTCAAGACCACATTGGCCGAGGAACTGGCGCTGCGCGGCCGCGAGCTGGCCATGCCGAGCGTGCCAATGGGCACTGCGCCTGCGCTGGACCTGCCCCGCGACTTCCGTATCCTGGTGGCCGAGGACAACAGCATCTCGACCAAGGTCATCCGTGGCATGCTCGGCAAGCTCAACCTCGAACCAGACACCGCCGCCAACGGCGAGGAAGCCTTGCAGGCGATGAAGGCGCGGCGCTACGACCTGGTGCTGATGGACTGCGAGATGCCGATCCTCGATGGCTTCTCCGCCACCCAGCAGATCCGCGCCTGGGAAACCGCCAACCAGCGTCCGCGCACACCGGTGGTGGCGTTGACCGCGCACATCCTCACCGAGCACAAGGAGCGTGCGCGCCTGGCCGGCATGGACGGGCACATGGCCAAGCCGGTGGAGCTGTCGCAGTTGCGCGAGCTGGTGCAGTTCTGGGCGGGGCAGCGGCAGGTGGTTACCGATCCCCTCGACTGAAAAGCCGCAGGTGCAGGAGCGGCCTTGCGTCCCGAATGGAGCACGCAGCGGCCTGCGGCCATTTTCGCGATGACTCAGATCCTGGGGCCGCTGCGCAGCCCTTTCGCGGCACAAGGCCGCTCCTACAGGATCCGTGCTATACAGTGGCATCTTCCGGCCGCGGACCTACCGCCATGCTCCATGAGTTGTTCAGCGTCTATCTGAAAATGCTCGTGCTCTACAGCCCGTTCTTCGTGCTGTCGTGCTTCATCGGCCTGACCCGCGGCCACTCCAGCAAGGAACGCAAGCAACTGGCCTGGCGCGTGGCCATCGCCACGCTGATCGCCAGCGTGCTGCTGTACCTGTTCGGGCGGGTGATTTTTGGTGTGTTCGGCATCACTGCCGACGCCTTTCGCATCGGCGCAGGTTCGGTGCTGTTCATCTCGGCACTGGGCATGGCCCAGGGCAAGTCGGCGGTACAGACCGACAACGTGCAGCAGGATGTGACCATCGTGCCGCTGACCATCCCGCTGACCGTGGGCCCCGGCACCATCGGCGCGCTGCTGGTGATGGGCGTTGGCCAGCCGCACTGGGACGACAAGCTGCTGGCCATCGTCAGCATCGCCCTGGCCAGCTTCACCGTGGGCCTGGTGCTGTACCTCTCGCACCGCATCGAGCGGTTGCTCGGCGACCAGGGCTTGCAGATCGTCAGCCGCTTGATGGGGCTGTTTGTCTGCGCCCTGGCGGCGCAGATCATCTTCACTGGGATCAAGGGCTACCTGGTGCCCTGATCCCGGATCGCTTCAGGGCTTGGCCGGGTACCAGCGCGGGGTGTAAACCCACTCGCCACCGTCGGCGCGGGGAAAGGTACAGGTGGTCGAGGAGCCGACCAGCACCATGGTGCGCATGTCGACCATCTCGGGCGCCAGCTCGCCCAAGGTCACCACCCGCAGGGTCTGCCCCGGCCGGCCGATATCACGGCCCAGCACCACGGGAGTGCCTGCGTCGCGATGGCGGCGTACCACCTCCAGTGCCACACCCAGCTGATGCGGCCGGGCCTTGGAGATCGGGTTGTAGAACGCCAGCACCAGATCCGCCTGGGCCGCCAGGTCGAGGCGTTTCTCGATGATCGACCAGGGCTTGAGGTTGTCCGACAGCGACATCACGCAGAAGTCGTGGCCCAGTGGCGCCCCCGCCTGGGCGGCGGTAGCCAGCGAGGCCGAAACGCCGGGCAGGATCTCCAGCTCGACCCGCTGCCAGGCCGGGTCACTGGATTCGTGGAGCGCTTCGAGCACTGCGGCGGCCATGGCGAACACGCCCGGATCGCCCGACGATACCACCACCACCGAACGCCCTTGTGCCGCCAGCTCGAAGGCATGGCGAGCGCGCTGCATTTCTTCGCGGTTGTCGGTGCAATGCAGCACCTGATCGTCGCGCAAAGGGCCGGCCATGCGCACGTAGGTTTCGTAACCCAGCACATCCTGCGCACGCGCCAGTTCCGCCTTGACCGCCGGCACCATCAGCTCGGCGGCACCAGGGCCCAGGCCGATCACGGCCAGGCGACCACGGCGCCGGCCAATGCGGTCGATGTCGACAGGTGCCGGGCAAACGGCATGGGCGAGCCCCACGGACGAACCCACCCGCGCTTGCGGCACTGCATCAGCCAGCATCCGCTCCAGGCTCTCGGCGGCCGGAGCGAAGCGCAGGGCGACATTCAGTGCCTGTGCAGCTTCGTGCAGAGCCGGCTCCGCCATCTCGGTTTCGCTCGCCAGCAGGCAGGCCAGCGCGGGCTCGGCGATGTTCGCCCGCAGCAGTTCCTCGCGTACCTGGTGCACCAGGTCGGCGCTACCGGCCGTGACCGCCACCACCACGCAACGCGCATGGATCAGCAGTTCGTCCCGGCTGGCCGGGCGCAGTGCGCTGCCCACGTGGATAGTGCGTTGCGCATCGTCACTGGCGGGCAGCTGCGCCTGTTCGAGCCACGGCGCGTCGCCTTCGACACGCACCGCCTCGCCCGCCAGCAGGTCGGAGACGAACCGCTTGCCCTGCTCCAGGTCCGCCAGCGCGTAACCCTCGGGCGGGTTGAGCAGGCAGGTGCCAAAGCGCAGCTCGCCACTGGTGGTGATCGCCGCACCCACGCCCAGCGCCTCACCGATCTCTCGGGCCATGACGTTGACCCCACCCAGGCCCCCGAGCAGTGGCACCACGGCGCTGCCGTCCTCGGCCACGGCCAGTACCGGTGGCTCGACACCTTTTTCGCTCAACAGCGGCGCCAGGGTGCGAATGACAATACCCGCCGCGCACAGGGCGATGATCGGCGTGTCTTGCCGATACAGCTCGCGCAGGGTGTCGCCGAAGACTGCGTAGTAATGGTCGGCCCCCTCCACACGCCCTTGCAGGCCATGGATCTTGGCCTGCGGATAGCGTTGCTGGATACGCTGCGCGGTGGCCAGGCTGCCTGGGCCGAGAATGACGATTGCCGGTGCTCTCATCCCTGCCATTTCTCACCCGGCACGATGATCAGCGAGAAGTATGGCGAGGACTGTGGGTCGACCGCGTCCAGCGCGACGATCTTCTGGTTGGCCATGGTCGCCCGCTCCACGTACAGCGCACGGCCATCCAGGCCCAGCTCGCCGAGCACCTGGCGTACCTTGGGGAAGTTGCGTCCCAGCTTCATGATCACAGCCGCGTCGGCAGCAGCCAGGCGCTGCTTGAGCTCTTCATGGGGCAATACACCGGAGAGCACGGTGAGGGTCTGGTTGCGATACACCAGCGGCGCGCCGAGCACCGAGGCGCCTCCAAGCATCGAGCAGACGCCCGGAATCACCTGTGCCTCGTAGCGTGGTGCCAGGCGATCGTGCAGGTACATGTAGGAGCCGTAGAAGAACGGGTCCCCTTCGCAGATCACCGCCACGTCGCGGCCGGCGTCCAAGTGTTCGGCCACCTGCACGCTGGCTTCGTCGTAGAAGTCGCTGATCACCTGCTCGTAGGACAGCGGCGCCGGCAGTACCTCGGTGGTCACCGGGTAGACCAGCGGCAGCAGGGTCTGCTCGGCTTGCAGGTGCGTCTCGATGATGCCGAAGGCATTGCCGCGCTTGCCCTTGGCCACGAAATACGCCACCACGGGTGCCTCGCGCAGCAGGCGCAGGGCCTTGACCGTGATCAGCTCAGGGTCGCCCGGGCCTACGCCCAGGCCCAGCAGTCGTCCGCGTGCGTGCATCATTCCACCTCCGTGGCCAGGGCGTTGACCGCGGCGGCAGCCATCGCGCTGCCGCCCAGGCGGCCCTGCATGATCACGAACGGCACGCCACGGCTGTCGGCGGCAAGCATGGCCTTGGATTCGGCGGCGCCGACAAAACCGACCGGAAAGCCGAGGATCAACGCCGGCTTCGGCGCACCGGCATCGAGCATTTCCAGCAGGTAGAACAGCGCGGTCGGCGCGTTGCCAATCACCACCACACTGCCTTCCAGGTGCGGGCGCCACAGTTCCAGGGCCACGGCGGAGCGGGTGTTGCCTTCGGCCTTGGCCAAGTCCGGCACGCTCGGGTCGCGCAGGGTGCAGATCACCGGGTTATTGGCCGGCAGGCGTGCACGGGTGATGCCCTCGGCGACCATATGCGCGTCGCAGAGTATCGGCGCGCCCTTGGCCAGGGCCACACGACCAGCGCTGCCCGCGCCTTCGGAGAACTGCAGGCCATCGATGGCCTCGACCATGCCGCAGGCATGGATCACCCGCACGGCGAGCTTTTCCAGATCGGCGGGAATACGTTCAAGGCGGGCTTCCTCGCGGATAATCCGGAAGGAATTGCGATAGATCTCCTGACCATCGCGGATGTAGTCAATCATCAAGGTGCTCCGTCGGCAGGTCGAGCATGACGCCTGCTTCTTCTGCGGTGAGGTTGGCTGCGCGCAGCCTGCCGAAACCCGGCTGGCGCGCATCGCGCAAGTAAAGATCATAACGACCCGGGGCACGGGCCAGCAGGGTGGCCGCAGCTGGGTGGGCCATGGCACAGGAACGTGGGCAGGCGGACAGGTGCACGCTGCCCGGGGCGCCTTGCGGCAACAGGCCGGCCAGGGTCACGGCATCGGCCTTGGTGTCGGCCTGGGCCTTGGCGCACCCGCTGGAGCCGGTGCAGGCGACGACCCGCGCCAGCGGGTGCTCGCTGTGGCACAGCATGCCGCAGGCCATCAGTTGCGCGCGTGCGTTTTCCAGCTCCGCCGGCTCGAGGGAGGTCAGCACCAGGCTCTGCCAAGGGCTCAGCCGCAAGCTGCCATCGCCCCATTGCCGGGCGATACGCGCGGCGCCGCGCAGCATTGCCGGCGTCAGGCGCCCCAGGGGTGGCGCGACGCCCAGCGCCATGCCCTGGCGCTGGGGCAGCACGCCCAACCATGGGCTTGTCGTCGTCGGGCGCTGCCAGGCCACCGCGGTGGTCTCGATCTGGATCGCCAGCCCTTCCAGAAAATGCTCCACCGGGCACGTCTGCAGCAATTGACGCATGCGCGACTGCTCGGGCGTCGCCAGGTCGAGGAAGCGCTCCAGTACCGCGCGCACCAGCGCCAGCCCTTGCTCCACCGGCACAGCCCCCAGCACCTGGCCGCTCGACAGGCTGCTCGCGAGTCCGAAGCGCAGCCAGACACGGCCTGCGCGTGGCATCGCGGACAGCCACAAATCATGGGCGTGCTCGAGCATCGCCAACGCTTCGCCGCCATCGAGTTGCACGGCGAACTTGGCCGACAGCTTGTGGAACCTGGGGGTGCTTTCCAGCAGGTCGAGGATTTGCCCGGCCAATGGCCGGGTGTCGCACAACATGGCCGGATCAAGCCCGGCCAGTGGGCTGAGCATGAGGTTGCGCACATCATCACCGGCCGCGTCACGTGGGCCGAGCCCGGCAGCCAGCAGATGCTCGACCAGCCCGCTGTGATCCTGGCCTACGCCACGAATCTGCAGATTGGCGCGGTTGGTCGCCTCGATCACGCCTGCGGCAAAACGCTCGGCGGCGTCGGCAACGGCGTCGGCCTGGTCGGCCAGCAGCAGGCCACCGGGCAGCTTGATCCGGCAAATACCGCCATCGCGCGCGGCGACGATGCGCCACAACCCCGGGCAGGCCGAGGGACGGGGCGAAACTTCGGAAGGTAGGGGCGGCGTCAAAGGGGCATCCGGCAATCGTGAAAGTGCGCTTCAGTGTAGAAGGCGCGGTATTATGCCTGCTTTGTCCGGCGGCATGAAAAACCGGTGGTCGAACGCCCCGCGATCAATGAACGGTACGAGGAACAGATGGCCCCCTGGCTGACAGTAATAGGCATCGGCGAAGACGGCTTCAGCGGCCTGGGCAAACAGGCCCGGCGCGCCCTGCTGTCGGCCACGCGCATCATCGGTGCCCCGCGCCAGCTGGCCCTGCTGCCCCGCTGCGTCACCGCCGAGCAACTGCACTGGCCCAGCCCCTTCTCCCTGGCCCCGGTCCTGGCCCTGCGCGGCGCGCCGGTATGCGTATTGGCCAGCGGCGACCCGATGTTCTACGGCGTCGGCGCCAGCCTGGCGCGCCAGCTGCCCGCCGACGAACTGCAAGTGCTGCCGATGCCCTCCTCCTGCGCCCTCGCCGCCGCCCGCCTGGGCTGGCCGCTGCAGGACGTGCAGGTGGTCTCGGTGGTCGCCCGCCCACTGGCGGCGCTCAATGCCCACCTGTACAGCGGCATGCGCCTGCTGGTGCTGAGCAACGACGAAAGCAGCCCGGCGGCCATTGCCGCGCAGCTGCGCGAACGTGGCTTCGGCCCCAGCCGTCTGCAGGTGCTCGAACACCTCGGCGGCCCACAGGAACGAACGCTGAGCGGTACCGCCGACGACTGGCCACATACCGACATCGCTCTACTCAACCTGGTCGCCATCGAATGCCAGGCCTCGCTTGACGCCCCGCGCCTGCCGCGCGTGGCCGGCCTGCCTGACAGCGCTTTCCGTCACGACGGCCAACTGACCAAGCGCGACGTGCGAGCAATCACCTTGGCCCGCCTGGCACCGCAACCGGGTGAGCTGCTGTGGGACGTAGGCGCCGGTTGCGGCTCCATCGGCATCGAATGGATGCGCGCCCACCCCAGCTGCCGCACCCTTGCGATCGAGGCTGACGAGGGCCGCCAGGGCTACATCGAATGCAACCGCGACACCCTCGGCGTGCCCGGCCTGCAACTGATCCGCGGCAAGGCACCCGAAGCGTTGGCCGGCCTGGAACGTCCGGACGCGATCTTCATCGGCGGCGGCGTCACCCGCGAAGGCATGCTCGACCTGTGCTGGGAGCGCCTGCTGCCAGGCGGACGCCTGGTTGCCAACGCCGTCACGCTGCAAAGCGAAGTCACCCTGGCGCAGTTCCGCGACCAACACGGCGGCGAGCTGACCCGTATCCATATCGCCCACACCCAGCCACTGGGCAGCTTCGACACCTGGCGCCAGGCCCTGCCGATCACTTTGCTCGACGTGGTGAAGCCCGTCGATGCGTGAAGAAACCCGCGAACAGCCCGCGCCCCTGCGCAGCGGCCTGACCACCGGCAGCTGCGCCACCGCCACCAGCCTGGCGGCGGCGCGCCTGCTGCTGACCGGCCAGCACAATGACGCGGTGCGCATCACCCTGCCCAAGGGCAAGGTGGTAGAGATGCGCCTGGAGTTCTGCCATCTCAAAGGCGAAGCCGCCGAAGCCGGCACCCTGAAAGATGCCGGCGACGACCCCGATGTCACCCATGGCGCCCTGCTCTACAGCCAGGTACGCCTGCTGGCCGAGCCTGGCATTCGCTTTGTCGCCGGGCAAGGCGTGGGGACCGTGACCCGTCCGGGGCTGGTGCTGGGCGTCGGCGAGCCGGCGATCAACCCGGTGCCGCGCAGGATGATCAGCGATCACCTGCAACAGCTGGCGGTCGAGTGCGGCTATGGCGGCGGCTTCGAAGTGACGGTCAATGTCCAGGGCGGTGAGTCGCTGGCCCTGAAGACCATGAACCCACGCCTGGGCATCCTCGGCGGACTGTCGATCCTCGGCACCAGCGGCATCGTCCGGCCGTTTTCCTGCTCGGCCTACATCGCCTCGATCCACCAGGGCATCGACGTCGCCCACACCAACGGCTACATGCATATCGCCGCCTGCACCGGCAACGCCAGCGAAGACACCATGCGCCGGGTCTACGACCTGCCGGAGATCGCCCTGATCGAGATGGGCGACTTCGTCGGTGCCGTGCTCAAGCACCTGCGCAAGGTGCCGGTGCCGCGTCTCACGCTATGCGGTGGCTTCGGCAAGATCAGCAAGCTGGCCGCCGGGCACATGGACCTGCACAGCCGCCATTCGAGCATCGACCTGCCGCAGCTGGCGGGCTGGGCTGCCGACATTGGCGCCGACTCAGCGTTGCAAGCGGCGATCGTCGGCGCCAACACCAGCCAGCAGGCCCTCGCCCTGGCCCATGCCGCCGGTATCGCCTTGGGCGACGAAGTCTGCCGCCATGCGCTGAACTTCGCCCGCAGCGTGGTGCCGGCCCAGGTCCAGGTGGAGGTGTTCGCCATCGACCGCCAGGGCGGCATCGTCGGCAAGGCGGGTGTGCAATGAACGGGCGCATCCTGCTGCTGGGCGGTGTTACCGAGGCCCTGACCATCGCCCGTACACTCGGGCCGCAGCATATCTACAGCCTCGCCGGCATCGGCCGTATTCCCCAGGACCTGGCCTGCCAGGTGCGGGTCGGCGGCTATGGCGGCGCCGAAGGCCTGGCCAAGTACCTGCACGCCGAAGGCATCGACCTGCTGCTCGACGCTACCCACCCCTATGCCGCGCAGATCAGCCGCAACGCCGCCCTCGCCGCACGCAGCGCTGGCATTCCCTGCTGGGCCCTGCGCCGCCCGGCATGGCAGGCGCAGCCTGGCGATGACTGGCGAGAAGTCGAGGACTGGGCCGGGCTGATCGAGGCGCTGACACCGTTCGAGCGCCCCTTGTTCACCCTTGGCCGCGAACCCCTGCAACATCTGGACGAAATCCCCCCACACCAGTTCTGGACCCTGCGCGCCCTCGAAGCGTGTCCCGGCAACGAACGCTGCGAGGTGATCGGTGCGCGCGGACCATTCCTCATCGACGATGAGCGTGCCCTGTTCGAACGTCGACGGATCGACGTGCTGGTGAGCAAGAACAGTGGCAGCACGGCCACCGAGCCGAAGCTGGAAGTGGCAAGGGAGCGCGGGATTCCAGTGCTGGTGCTCAAGCGGCCGGTGCTGCCGGAGGTGGATCGAACTTTCCCTGATCCGAAACGGCTATTTGAGGCTCTGAGCTTCCGTCCTGAATAACCCGGCATCTTCCGAAACACATTGATGCTTTCATCGCTCCACAAGATTAAGCAAGGTGTAGCCCTTCCCAGGTACTTCGAATGGAGCCACCTCATGCCAGATACGCCCAAACGCCCCCCAGACACAGCTTATGAAAGTGCTCCCCCTGTCCTCAAAAGCGATTGGGACACCTGGTTTGCAAATGACGGTGTGACCAGCGACTTCATCATTCAGCGCGAACAGCTGGCCGATCAGCGTCGCGACACACTCTCCAGCAGAGTTTGTAAGGACAGGTAAATGGCCCTGTGCCTTTATCCTGCCGTACAATCACCTTCCCCCTTCTGGAAGGCTCCGCCCATATGGAAATGCAATGGTGGATCTGGCTCGTCTTCGGCGTGGCCCTGATCCTGCTGGAACTGGTGCTCCCCACCTTCTTCATTCTCTGGTTCGGCATCGGCGCCGTGCTGGTGTCGTTCGTCTCGCTGCTCGCCCCCAGCCTGCAACTCGATATGCAGGGTTTGCTGTGGGTGGTGTTTTCGTCGATCACCACCGTGCTCTGGTTCAAGGTGTTCCGGCGCAAGAAAGCGGACGTGCGCTGGACCGCCGACAGCGTGATCGGCGAGGTCGGCCTGCTGACCAGCGCCGTGTCGCAGTTCCAGAAAGGCCGCGTGCGTTTCCAGAAACCGATCCTCGGCAACGAGGAATGGACCTGTATCTCGGACAGCGATATCCCCGCCGGCGAGCGCGTGCGCCTGGCCGCCATCGAAGGCAACACCGCCCGGGTCACCCGGGCCTGAATCCGCACTAAAAGGAAGTTCGCAAGCATGACCAGCCTCATCGTCGTCGGCACCCTCGCCGCATTCGTACTGATCACCGTGTTCAAGGGCGTGCGCATCGTGCCCCAGGGCGAGGAATGGATCGTCGAGCGCCTGGGTCGTTACCACAGCACCCTCAAACCGGGCCTGAACATCGTCATTCCGTACATGGACGTGGTCGCCTATCGCCTGCCGACCAAGGACATCATCCTCGACGTGCAGCAGCAGGAAATCATCACCAAGGACAACGCGGTGATCGTCGCCAACGCCCTGTGCTTCGCCAAGGTGGTCGACCCGCAGAAGGCCTCCTACGGCGTGCAGAACTTCTCGTTCGCCGTCACCAGCCTGACCATGACCTCGCTGCGCGCCATCGTCGGCGCCATGGACCTGGACGAGGCGCTGTCCAGCCGCGAGCAGATCAAGGCGCGCCTGCGCGAGGCGATGTCCGAGCAGACCGAAGACTGGGGCGTGACCGTGCGCTCGGTGGAGATCCAGGACATCAAGCCGTCGCCGAGCATGCAGACCGCCATGGAGCGCCAGGCCGCCGCCGAGCGCGAGCGTAAAGCCGACGTGACCCGCGCCGAAGGCAACAAGCAGGCGGCGATCCTCGAGGCCGAGGCGCGCCTGCAAGCGGCCAAGCTGGATGCCGAGGCCCAGGTCAACCTGGCAGAAGCCTCGGCGCGGGCGATCACCCTGGTCAAGGAAGCGGTGGGCAGCGAGACCGTGCCGGCCATGTACCTGCTGGGCGAGCGCTACATTGGCGCGATGGAGAATCTGGCGGGTAGCGACAACGCCAAGGTGGTGGTGCTGCCGGCCGACCTGCAAGAGACCGTGCGCGGGCTGCTGGGCCGCGGCAAGGCCTGATAGCGCGGGTTCGCCGGCAAGCCGGCTCCTACGGGGTTCTCTGTATCTGTCTCTTATACACAAATCCGAGCCCACGAGACCTTACCGCACATCGCG
>NZ_JBMDJI010000021.1:0-91087 GCF_057809115.1 Pseudomonas sp. FG47 | reverse complement strand
ATTGGGCGCCATCATAGCGCCCGAAGAAGGTGTCCAAAATCATTAGGCCAGTTCACTGTCGCTCCCAGCACGTTGAGACAGACAAATAAACTCGACAGAGCAATGAGCCTCTTCATACCCACTCCATTGCAAAGAAGACAGGCTTACAATTTCATCAAATACGGGCCTATCCGTAACCTGACAAATTTGCTAGTACTGCGCGAAGCACATTGCACCCGTTGCTCCCGCCCCACCAAAGTGCAGTGGCAGATTCTCGCCAGCGCGCTGTCAACGACGCATTTGCACAGATAGCACCTAAACCCTATACAATGTGCGCCTTTATTCTCCCTGCACGTTAAGGAAACGAAGTGAGCACTCTGCCACCCTGCCCCAAATGCAACTCCGAATACACCTATGAGGATGGCACCCAACTGATCTGCCCCGAATGCGCCCACGAGTGGTCGGCCAACGGCGAAGCCGAAGCCGCCAGCGACGACGTGGTGAAGAAGGATTCGGTCGGCAACATCCTCCAGGACGGCGACACCGTCACCGTGATCAAGGACCTCAAGGTCAAGGGCTCGTCCCTGGTGGTCAAGGTCGGCACCAAGGTCAAGAACATCCGCCTGTGCGATGGCGACCACGACATCGACTGCAAGATCGACGGCATCGGCGCGATGAAACTCAAGTCCGAGTTCGTGCGCAAGGTCTGATCCCCTGCCCCTCGGGGCTGCCCAGCGGGCGGCCCTGACAGATCCTGCAACAGGATCGCCGGGACCATTCGGAAGAATTCTTCCAATAGTCTCTTGCTATTTTGATAATAAGAATTATTCTCATTGGAACCGCTATCCAAGGAGAGTAGCCATGACTTATCTGATCGACGCCTGGCTCGACCGCCCCCACCCTTATCTGCGCATCCTGCATCGCGAGACTGGCGAAGTCTGCGCCGTGCTTGAGGAAGACGCGCTCGATGAACTGCGCGACCAGGGCGACCTGGACCTCATGGGGCTGAATTCGAGTGAACCCGGGGTGCTCAAGGAGCTGGTGAGGAACCTGTTCCTGTTCTGCTATGCGCGGGCGTTGCGCCCGGGGGGAACCGATTGGAACTGAAAAGCTTCGCCGGCAAGCCGGCTCCCACGGGACGCATTGGCAATCTGTAGGAGCCGGCTTGCCGGCGAACGGGCATTACAGAACGTCGAGCAGCTCGACGTCGAACACCAGGGTGCTGTGCGGCGGGATGCTACCGACGCCCTGGGCGCCATAGGCCAGCTCGCTCGGCACGTACAGGCGCCACTTGCTGCCGGCGTTCATCAGCTGCAGGGCCTCGGTCCAGCCGGCGATCACGCCGCCAACCGGGAATTCGGCAGGCTGGCCACGATCGTAGGAGCTGTCGAACACGGTGCCATCGATCAGGGTGCCGTGGTAATGAGTACGCACGTTGTCTTCACGGGACGGCTTGGCGCCTTCGCCTGCGGTCAGCACTTCGTACTGCAGACCCGAGGCCAGGGTCACGATGCCTTCACGCTTGGCGTTGTCAGCCAGGAATTCCTTGCCAGCGGCTGCGGCGGCTTCGGCCTTGGCAGCAGCTTCGGCCTGCATCACTTCACGGATGACCTTGAAGGCCGCCGACAGGTCTTCTTCGCTGACGCGGCTGTCGGCGCCATTGAAGGCGTCGGTCAGGCCGGCAACGATGGCGTTCAGGTTGACGCCCGGTGGTGGGTTGTCACGCAGCTGGCCACCCAGCTGACGGCCGATGCCGTAGCTGACGCGGGATTCGTCGGTGGACAGGTTGAGTTCGGACATTGGCTTGCTCCACGTAAGGGCGCATTGCATCCGCGCCCTTGTTGAAAAGGGCGAGCAGCCTAGCACACTGGCGCCGCGTGAAGCAGCTACCAGGCCGAACGCTGGGAAATCGGGACCTTGAGGTCCTCTTCCGGGTGCACGCCAAGGCCGCACATCTCGTCCTGCACGGACCAGTGCACCAGGTTCATCGACAGCGGCGGCAGCGCTTGCAGCAGCAGCCGTGCATCCTCCACCGAATGCACCCGCAGACGCTGGCCACGGGTATCGTCCAGGGGATGGGCGCGGCCCTTGACCCGGGCCTCGAGCAGGTAATCACCGCCTTCGATGGCGATCAGGTTGAGTTCGTCGACATGGCCAGCCCTGGCCTCGGTGTTGAGCTGATGCAGGTTCATGGGCGCACCTCGCTGCGGGAACCACGCATGAGTGCTCATTTTTTGTACGATAACGGCGAAAGCACAAGCTGCCGTCGGTCAGAAAGATCGCGGGGCAAGCCCGCTCCCACGCAGGCCTTGAAGGTTGCGTGGGAGCAGGCTTGCCCCGCGATAGTGGCTAGACGACTCAGTGCTTGGTGATGCGATCCAGGTAACCCATGACGAATGCCGAAATGACGAAGGTCATGTGGATGATCACGTACCACATCAGGTAGTCGGTGGAGATGTTCTGCGCATCCATGAACACCCGCAGCAGGTGGATCGAGGAAATGGCGACGATCGAGGCGGCGACCTTCATCTTCAGCGACGAGGAATCCATCTTGCCCAGCCAGTTGAGCTTTTCCTTGCTTTCGTCGATGTCCAGCTGCGAGACGAAGTTCTCGTAGCCGGAGATCATCACCATCACCAGCAAGCCGCCGACCAGCGACATGTCGATCAGCGACAGGATCACCAGGATCAAGTCGGCTTCGGCGAGGGTGAAGACGTTGGGCAGGACATGGATGATTTCCTGGAAGAACTTCAGGGCCAATGCCAGCAGGCCCAGCGAGAGGCCGAAATAGATCGGGGCGAGCAGCCAGCGCGAGGCATACATCGCGTTTTCGAGGATACGTTCCATGGACAGAGAGAGACTCTTGAGGTGACTGGAAAAGCGAGCGCGAGTATAGCCAGCCACCTGTGCCAGCAAAAGCCTATGGTCGTTTCGCGAAACACCTGTAGGAGCCAGCCTTGCTGGCGAACCGGGGCCGCAGAGGTTCGCCAGCAAGGCTGGCTCCTACAAAGAAAGCAATATGATCAGGTTTCCGGGTGGAACTGGTAGTCCCCCAGATTCCTGCAACGCTCACCATTGATCCGGCGCAGTTGCGCCTGCAGGTGCAAGCACCAGATCTGCGGATCTTCGGCAACCTGGTAACCATGCAGGGTGAGGCTGTCGACAATGGCGTTCATCACCGACTCGGCCACCAGCGGCCCATGGAACGGGCCTTGGGCCTTGATTGCCGAGGGTTGTTCGCCGGCCATGCCGGCGGCGAACAGCAAGGTCCACATGCCAGTGTCGCCAGCCAGCGGACGGATGCTGCATTCGATGCGGGTCACCAGGCCCAGGCACTGGCGGGTGAGGCTGAGGTTGCGCATGGCGGCGTCCCCTCTGTAAAGCCTTGTTCAGCCTGAAAGCGTCAGGCTGTTTCCATCCTGAACCCTGACAACGTCCTTAAGTTCCACTGTAGCCGACCCGCGGGAAAAGTTAGAAAACCGGCGCTGAACGGTAGCACTTCGCCGCCAACGCCGGTTTATTGACTCAGGCCGGTTTGGCCTGGGCCACCATCTCTTCCAGCCGTTCCTTTTCGGCCTCCTTGATCTCTTCCTCGCTGATCATCTCGGCGATCTCGCGCAGGCGCTCGACCACCCGCGCATTGACGCTGCCCTCGGCGAACTGGCCCTTGTCGTCCAGCGCGCCTGCCTCCTCGCCCACCAGCAGGCTCAAGGCCTCGTCGGCCTGGCTGACCGCGTACACATGGAACTGCCCAGCCTCGACCGCTTGCAGCACGCGCTCGTCGAGCATCAGCGTGGCAACGTTGGCGCGCGGAATGATCACGCCCTGCTCGCCGGTAAGGCCACGGGCATCGCACAGGCGGAAGAAACCCTCGATCTTCTCGTTGACTCCACCCACCGCCTGCACTTCACCGAACTGGTTGATCGAGCCGGTAATCGCGAAGCACTGCTTGAGCGGGGTGCGCGACAATGCCGAGATCAGCGTGCACGCCTCCCCCAGCGAGGCGCTGTCGCCGTCGACGTAGCCGTAGGACTGCTCCAGGGCGATGCTCGCCGAGATCGCCAGGGGGAACTCCTGGGCATAGCGGCTACCCAGGTAGCCGGTGAGGATCATCACCCCCTTGGAGTGAATCGGCTGGCCCAGGTTGACCTCGCGCTCGATGTCGACGATACCGCTGCCGCCGGGGTAGACGGTGGCCGAGATGCGCGCCGGCATGCCGAACGCCGAGTCGCCGACCTCCAGCACGGTCAGGCCGTTGCACTTGCCGATCGCCGCGCCCTCGGTGTCGATCAGGATGATCCCGGCGAGCATGTCGTCGAGCACCCGCTGCGACACCCGCCCGGTGCGCGTGGCCTTGGCCTTGAGCGCGCGCTCGATGTGCCCGGCGTCGGTCATCGCCTCGTTGGCCAGTTGGCGGATGAAATCGGCCTCGCTGACCAGCTGGAACAAATCGCCGATGCGCGCCGACAGCCGCGACTGGTTCTCGGCCAGGCGCGCGCTGTAGGTGGCCAGGCGCGCCACCGCATCGCTGGTCAGCGGCGCCATGCCTTCCTCGTTGGTACGGGTGCGTAGCAACTGGGCGAACTGCTCGAGGTTCTCATCGACCATGGGCATGTCTTCATCGAAGTCGACCAGCACCCTGAACATCTCCTGGAAGTCCGAGTCATGGTCTTGCAGCGCGTAGTACAGCTGGCGCGAACCGATGATGATCAACTTGACGCTCAGCGGGATCATCTGCGGCGTCAGGCTCACGGTGGCGACCCGGCCCAGCTCGCCGAGCGGCGACTCCATTTTCAGCTTGCGCGACTGCAAGGCGCGCTTGAGCGCGTCCCAGACGAACGGCTCGCCAAGCATCTTCTCGGCTTCCAGGATCAGGAAGCCGCCGTTGGCACGGTGCAGCGCGCCTGGGCGCAGTTGGCGGTAGGAGGTGTACAGCGCGCCCTGGTCGGTGCTGTATTCGATGCGGCCGAACAGGTTGTCATAGGTCGGATGCGGCTCGAACACCACCGGCGCGCCGCCATTGCCGCAGTGGCCGACCACCAGGCTGGGAGCGTACTGCTCCTCGAGCATCTTGCGCGCCACGGCGTCGGTCTTGGCGTCGTCGACCAGTTGCTCGACCACGGTGCGCAGCAGGTTCAACTGCAGCGATTGCAGGTAGGCGCATACCGCGGCGTTTTCCGCGTACTTTTCCGACAGCGGCGCCAGCAGCGGCTGCAAGGCCAGGGTGATGGTCTCTTCGTTGAGCTGACGCAGCTGGTTGTTCGACTCGCGCTTCCACTGCGGCAGGCTCGACAGCTCCTCGTTGAGACGCTCCTCGAGCTCGGCGATGTCCTCATGGAAGCGCTCGCGCACTTCCTCGGGCAGTTGCGCGAACTCGGCCTCGTCCAGCGCCTTGCCGTCGGCCATGGGGGTGAAGGCGACGTTGCTGCTGTCGCGGTACAGGGCCACGTCCTTTTCCAGCGAGGCGCGCTCGATCACATCGAGGGCGCGGTCATAGCGCTGGTTGAAAGCACGGTCGATGGCGCTTTTCTTTTGTTGATACGAAGGGTGTTCGAACACCGCCGGGAAAGTCGCCAGCAGGTTGTCGATCAGGCCGTTCATGTCGCTGATGAACTCATGGGCGCTGCCGGCCGGCAGCTCCAGGGCACGCGGCTCGCGGGAGTCCTCGAAGTTGTTGACATACAGCCAGTCGGCCGGGGTCTGCTGACGCTTGCCCTCTGCCTTGAGGTAGCGCTTGACGAACGAAAAGCGACCCGTGCCGGGTTCGCCCATCACATACACGTTGTAACCCGGGCGCGGCATGGCCACGCCGAATTGCAGGGCCTCCACGGCACGCTCCTGGCCCAGGACACCACGAAACGGCTCCAGATCGTCGGTATTGGAAAAAGCGAACTGCTCGGGGGAGAAACGCCGGGTCAGGGCTTCTGGCGCGAGACGCAGGCGCGAGGCGACAGGATCGGGCATTGGGTTTCCTTACTTCGGCGGGGCGGATGAAAGGCATTCTGGCGCTGCCAGCGCCTAGCGGCAAGGCTGCGCGAGACTTTATGTCGCAGCCCGATCACGCGCCACGCCCATGCAATTTTTCGCAATAAACAACGCAACCTTTGGATCGTGCCTAAACTCCAAGCTGCGCGGGGGGATGCAAATCCTCCTGTCCTGGCAACCGCGTTGCCAGAACCCTGACCATTGGTACGTCACTTGAGAAAGAGAACAACGCTATGAAACGGATTCTTCTGGGTACTCTGTTCGCCGCTGTCTCGATCAACGCCATGGCCGAATCGCCAGGCGGCCCGAACTGCGGCTGGGGCAACCTGCTGTTCGAGGGCCAGCGCGGCACCCCGGCCCACTTCCTGGCTTCCACCACCAACGGCACCTCCGGCAACGCAACCTTCGGCATGACCTCGGGCACCAACGGCTGCTCGACCAAGGCCGCGCTCACCTATGGCGGCAAGTCCTGGTTCGCCATGAACGGCATGATGAACGAGCTCTCCGAAGACATGGCCCAGGGCCAGGGCGAAGCCCTGACCACCTATGCCGTGGTCCTCGGCGTGGCCCCTGAAGACCGCGCGCATTTCGCCGCCGTCACCCACGAGCACTTCCAGCAGATCTTCAGCAGCGCCGACGTGACTGCCGAAACTGTCCACAGCAACACCCTGGCCGTGCTCAAGAGCGACCCGCAACTGGCCAAGTACGCCACCGAGGCTTGAGTCTCACGCCTCCCGCCCCGGCCTCGGGGCGGGTTTGGCGCTTACCTTCCGGCATCATCAGGATGTAGTTGCCCGACATGCTCAAACGCCTCGTTCCCCTGGCGCTGATCGTCAGCGCACCGCTTCATGCCGCCCCACAGCTTGACCCGGCCCGTGTCCAGCAGTTGGCGGCCACGCCCTACTGGATCGCCCTCGGACACTACGAGACCGCCAAGCTTGGCGGTTGGCGCAGCTATGTGGACGACCAGCGCTTCTTTCTCGCCGAGGATGGCGCGCATCACCCGGAGCAGGAGCTGCAGGCCACGGTCGCCGCGCTGTATGCCCCGGCCAGCCTGGGCGACAAGCACGCCCAATGCGTATTCCCGGCACGGACCCGTTGGCTGCGCGAACAGCTGGCCCTCACCGATCTGCCGAGCCCGGCCTGCCAGGAGTTCGATACCTGGTACAAGTCGATCGACCCGCACAGCGCGGCGCTGATCTTCCCGGCGGCCTATCTCAACAGCCCGTCGTCGATGTTCGGCCATACGCTGCTGCGCATCGACCAGTCCAGCACCCAGCGCAACGACACCACGCTGCTGAGCTACGCGATCAATTTCGGCGCCTACATCGAGGGCAGCGACAACAGCATCCTCTATGCCTGGAAAGGCCTGATGGGCGGCTATCCCGGGCTGTTCGCGATGATGCCCTACCAGGAAAAGCTGTCCGAGTACCGCAGCCTGGAAAACCGCGACCTGTGGGAGTACCAGCTGGACCTGACCCCGGAAGAGACCGGGCGTATGGTCGAGCACGTATGGGAGCTCAAGCAGATCAAGTTCGATTATTTCTTCTTCGACGAGAACTGCTCCTATCGCCTGCTGGAGCTGTTGCAGGTGGCACGCCCCAGCCTGGATCTGACCTCGCAGTTCCCGCTGACCGCCATCCCCACCGACACGGTCAAGGCGGTGAAACAGTCCGGGCTGGTGGCGGACGTGCGCTACCGCCCGTCCCGCGAGCGTGAACTGCTGGCCCGTGCCGAGCCGCTGGACCATGAGGAAAAGCAGCAGGTGCTGGCCATCAGCGCCGACACCGCGCAGTTGCAAAACCCCTCCTTCACCGCCCTGCCCCGCGACCGTCAGGCGCTGGTACAGGACGCCGCCTACCGGTTGGAGCGCTACCGCGCCAATGGCCAGGAACGTGATCCGGCCCAGGCCGGGCGCAGCTATGAACTGCTCAGGGCGATCAACCGCAACCCGCCGCCGCCACTACAGATCGAGCGGCCCGGCCTGCCCGAGGACGGCCACCAGTCGCGCACCTGGCAACTGGGGCTGGGTACCCGCGAGGACCGCGCCTACGCCGAGTATGGCCTGCGCATGGCCTACCACGACCTCAACGACAACATGGACAGTTTCCCCCTCGGCGCGCAGATCGAGATCCTCCAGCTCAAGCTGCGCCAGTACGAGGGCAACGATTGGCAGGTACAACGCCTGGACCTGGCCACCATCCGCTCGCTGACACCGCGCAACGAACTGCTCAAGCCATGGTCGTGGCAGGTCGCGGGCGGTTTGGAACGGGTGCCGGGCAAGCATGACGACGAGGTGCTGGTCAGCCATGTCAACGGCGGCGCCGGTGGTACCTGGCAACTGGGTGACGACTTGCTGGGCTTTGCCCTGGGCACGGTGCGGGTCGAGCATCACAACGACTTCGCCGAATTCATCTCGCCCGCCGCCGGGTTCAACGGCGGGCTGTTGTGGCGCAACCCGCTGGGCAACCTGACGCTTGAGGCAAAGGGTGATTTTTTCACCAACGGCGAAGTGCGGCGCAGCGTGAGCCTTAACCAGCAATGGGAGATCAGCCGCGACCTGGGCTTGCGATTGAGTGCTTCACGCCAGTTCAGCCACCTGGCCACGGCGCAGAACGAGGTGATGCTGGAGTTGAAGTGGTATCAATACTGAGCACCTGGGCCGCTTTGCGGCCCCAGTCCCGGTGCAATCCTTCGACAGCGTTTTGACATCGTGCCAACAATTCCCGACCTAGACTTTGCGGTATCAATCCGAGGGTCCTGTGGTCATGTCGCGGTACTGGTTAGCCTTGTTTTTCTTGCTGCTGGCGGGTTGCGAAACCACCCATGAACAGATGGTCAACCAGGGCTACCCACCCGCCTACGCCGACGGCTTCCAGGACGGCTGCAGCAGCGGTCGCCAGGCCGCCGGGCTGATGGCCGGCGACTTTCGCAAGGATGTCCCGCGCTACCTGCATAACCGCCAGTACGAAAGCGGCTGGGACGATGGTTTTCGCCAGTGCCACGCCATGCAGTCCAACGAAGACCTGCGCGAGTATCGCGAACGCTATTGGGACGAGCGTGATCGCGACTGGCAGCAGGAGAAAGACCAAGGTGCGGCCCGTGCCTACCGCCGCAACTGACGTCGTAAATGGACAACTGTTGAAACCCGCAGCCTGCCACCATGGTCTCCAGCACAAGGAGGCCAACCATGAGCCGAGCATTCGTCAATGAAGACCAGGCCGCCGCCCAGGCCAGCCAGCCGGTCGAGCGCCTGGTCAGCGACCAGCCCAACTATGTCACCGCCAGCGGCCTGGCGCAGTTGCAGCAGCGAGTGGCCGCGCTCAATGCATTGCGCGCCGAGCTGCAGGCCGAGGGCAATGCCGACAAGCAGCGTCTGGCCGATACCGAGCGTGACCTGCGCTATTTCACCGCCCGGGTACAGAGCGCGCAGGTGGTACCTGCTGCAACGTCCACGGAGAAGGTGCAGATCGGCAGCCTGGTGCGCTTCGTCGATGAGCATGACCAGGAGCATCAGGTGCAACTGGTGGGCGAGGATCAGGCCGATGCCGCCCAAGGCTTGATCAACTGGGGCTCGCCGCTGGGGCGGGCGCTTTTGGGGGCCAGGCCTGGGGATGAAGTATTGTGGCGAAGGCCGGCGGGGGACCAGATGCTCGAGGTGCTGGCCATTCTGGGTGAGTGCTGAAATCACCGCGGCCGCTTCGCGCCCTTTTCGGCGCGAGGCGGCCACAAGTTAGCGAATCAGACCACGCCTTGGGCCAGCATCGCGTCAGCTACCTTCACGAAGCCGGCGATATTGGCGCCCTTGACGTAGTTGATGCTGCCATCGGCCTCTTCGCCGTAGTGCACGCAGGCATGGTGGATCGACTGCATGATGTGGTGCAGCTTGCTGTCCACCTCCCCGGCGGTCCACAACAGGCGCATGGCGTTCTGCGACATCTCCAGCCCCGAAACGGCCACGCCGCCGGCATTGGACGCCTTGCCCGGCGCGTAGAGAATGCCGGCCTCGATGAAGATATCCACAGCCTCCAGGGTGGTCGGCATGTTGGCGCCTTCGGCAACGCAGATACAGCCATTGCGCAACAGGGTACGAGCGTCTTCGGCGCCCAGTTCGTTCTGCGTCGCGCACGGCAGCGCGATATCGCATGCCAGGCTCCAGGGCGTCTGGCCTTTGCGGAACTCCAGGCCGAACTGCTCGGCCAGCTCGCTGATGCGGCCGCGCTTGACGTTCTTCAGCTCCATCACCGCGTCCCACTGGGCATCGGTAAGGCCGGCTTCGGCATACAAGGTGCCTTCGGAGTCTGACAGCGAAATCACCTTGCCGCCCAGGTCCATGACCTTGCGCGCCGCGTACTGGGCGACGTTACCGGAACCGGAGATCGCCACCCGGCGGCCGTCGATGCGCTGGCCGCGACGCTTGAGCATCTCTTCGGCGAAGTACACGCAGCCGTAGCCGGTGGCCTCCGGGCGGATCAGGCTGCCACCATAGGTCATGCCCTTGCCGGTCAGCACCGAAGTGAACTGGTTGGCCAGGCGCTTGTACTGGCCGAACAGGAAACCGATCTCGCGGGCCCCGACGCCGATGTCACCGGCCGGCACGTCGAGGTCGGCGCCAATGTGGCGGTACAGCTCGCTCATGAACGCCTGGCAGAAGCGCATCACCTCGGCATCGCTCTTGCCCTTCGGATCGAAGTCCGAACCGCCCTTGCCGCCGCCCATGGGCAGCGAGGTCAGGGAGTTCTTGAACACCTGCTCGAAGGCCAGGAACTTGAGCACGCCCAGGTTGACCGACGGGTGGAAGCGCAGGCCGCCCTTGTACGGGCCAATGGCGCTGCTCATCTGGATGCGGTAGCCGCGGTTGACCTGGACCTTGCCCTGGTCGTCGACCCACGACACACGGAACAGCACGGCGCGCTCGGGTTCGACCATGCGTTCGAGAATGCCTGCTTGCAGGTAGTGAGGGTTGGCTTCAAGGAAAGGCCACAGGCTGCGCAGCACCTCCTCCACGGCCTGGTGGAATTCGGGCTGGGCCGGGTCGCGTTGTTGCAGCCGGGCCAGGAAATCGTCGACAGATTCGATCATGGTAGACATCTCACCAAGAGGGATTGTTTTTGGTTTTTTCAGGAATGTACCAAGAACCAATCGCACTGGAACAGGGCGCAATGTCGTTTTTATGAAATTATTTGGTGCGAATTCTATAACTGTATACAAGTTTTCCGCTGTATCCGTGAGAGAGCACTTGTTCCTTGCTCTCCTGTAACGCAGCAATCGCGGGCAAACCCGCTCCCACGCCAGCTATTCAAACGCGAGTACACAGGGCACAAAAATGGGGCCCCTGAGGGCCCCATCGTTGTGCAGCGAAAACCGGCTTACTGGGCCAGTTTCTTGTGACGCACGCGGTGCGGCTGGGCAGCGGCGTCGCCCAGGCGCTTCTTGCGGTCGGCTTCGTACTCGGTGTAGTTACCCTCGAAGAACACCACGCTCGAATCGTCCTCGTAGGCCAGGATATGCGTGGCCACACGGTCCAGGAACCAACGGTCGTGGGAAATCACGATGGCGGCGCCGGGGAAGTCCAGCAGGGCTTCTTCCAGGGAGCGCAGGGTTTCGACGTCGAGGTCGTTGGACGGTTCGTCGAGCAGCAGGACGTTGCCGCCCTCCTTCAGGGTCAGGGCCAGGTGCAGGCGGCCACGCTCACCACCGGAGAGGTCCTTGACGAACTTCTGCTGGTCGCCGCCCTTGAAGTTGAAGCGGCCGACGTAGGTGCGCGACGGGATCTCGTAGCTGCCGATGCGAATCTGGTCGGAGCCGTCGGAAATCTGCTGGAACACGGTCTTGCTGCCGTCCAGGTCCTCGCGGCTCTGGTCGACGCAGGCCAGTTGCACGGTTTCGCCGATCTCGATGCTGCCCGAGTCCGGCTGCTCCTTGCCCATCAGCATGCGGAACAGGGTCGACTTACCGGCACCGTTACCGCCGATCACGCCGACGATGGCGCCCTTGGGCATGGCGAACGACAGGTTGTCGATCAGCACGCGATCGCCGTAGCCTTTGGTGACGTTCTTGAACTCGATGACCTTGTCGCCCAGGCGCGGACCGGCCGGGATGTAGATCTCGTTGGTCTCGCTGCGCTTCTGGAATTCCTGCGACTGCATTTCTTCGAAACGCTGCAGACGGGCCTTGGATTTGGACTGGCGGGCCTTGGCGCCTTTGCGCACCCACTCCAGTTCCTCTTTCATGGCCTTCTCGTGGGCGCTCTGCTGCTTGGACTCCTGCGCCAGACGCTCCGACTTGGCCTCCAGCCAGCCCGAGTAGTTGCCCTCGTACGGGATGCCCGCGCCGCGGTCCAGCTCGAGGATCCAGCCGGCGACGTTGTCGAGGAAGTAACGGTCGTGGGTGATCGCCACCACGGTGCCCGGGAAGTCGTGCAGGAAGCGCTCCAGCCAGGCCACCGAGTCGGCGTCCAGGTGGTTGGTCGGTTCGTCCAGCAGCAGCATGTCGGGGGCCGACAGCAGCAGGCGGCACAGCGCCACCCGGCGCTTCTCGCCACCGGACAGGTGCTCGATCTTCGCGTCCCAGGCTGGCAGGCGCAGGGCATCGGCGGCAACGTCCAGCTGGCGCTCGAGGTTGTGGCCGTCGGCGGCCTGCAGGATCGCCTCGAGCTTGGCCTGCTCGGCGGCCAGCTTGTCGAAGTCGGCATCGGGATCGGCGTAGGCGGCGTAGACCTCGTCCAGGCGGGCCTGGGCGTCCTTGATCACGCTGACCGCTTCCTCGACCACTTCGCGCACGGTCTTGCTCGGGTCCAGCTGCGGCTCCTGGGGCAGGTAGCCGACGTTGATGTCGGGCATCGGACGGGCTTCGCCGTCGAATTCCTTGTCGACGCCCGCCATGATCCGCAACAGGGTCGATTTACCCGCGCCGTTCAGGCCCAGCACGCCGATCTTGGCGCCGGGGAAGAACGACAGGGAAATATTCTTGAGAATTTCCCGCTTCGGCGGCACGACCTTGCTCAGCCGATGCATGGTGTAGACGTATTGAGCCAAAACCAAGCCCTCTAATAGATAGGTAAAGACATCGACGCACGCCCAGGCACAGGCCCGGGGGATGTGTTTACGGGGTGTCGTTGAACAAAGTGGGCCATTCTACGCCAAGTCGCGGCGTTGCACAGATGGGTAGATGGCGGGAGGGGGCCGCTTCGCGGCTATCGCGGGGCAAGCCCGCGCCCACGCCAATAGAGGTGGGGCGGGCTTGGCGCGGATTCAGACGTGTGCTTGCCGGGCCTTGCCACGCGGCAGGCGGCAGCGGTCCGATTGCTCGGCCAGGCGCGCGGCCCAGGCGGCCTTGACGCTGAAGCCGCCGCTGCGGGCGGGCTTGCCAGCCGGCTTGCTCACGGCCTTGGCAGGTGCGGCAGCGGGCTTGGCGGCCGGTTGCGCGGCAGCCTGGGCAACCGGCGCGGTGGCAGCCTTGGCCGACTTGCGCAGCTCAGCCAGCGACGGCGCCTTGTTGGTGCTGGTGGCGGCCGCGTCCGGCTTGGCCAGCGAACGCTGGCAGGTCTTGCAGGATACGTCCTCGGTCACGGCAGTGCTGACCAGGGTCTGACTGCTGCGCCCACAGGCGGAATCGAGGCCATTGGTGGAATAGTGGGTAACCAAAACCGTACATCTCCGTTACGTTGACTATTGAAGCGGGCGGCATTCTCGCACAGCTGGCAGGGACTTGCCGAACCGGCATGACCGGCTGCAGGTCGGCCAACGGACACACGGACTGGCACTTTGCCATATTTGAAGGCATGCTATTCGGCTGGCATGTGCCACCCTGTAGTGCGCCGAAGCACGGCACGCACCGTGCATGTGCCACGCCCTTAGCCCCCTGCCATCGCCAGCCCTATCGCAGGACCAACGCTTGACCAATCTCACGCAATCGCCCCTTCCGCGTCCTGCCGCAACCTCGGCCGGCAGCCACCTGCGTGGCTCGCTCAAGGGGGCGTTGGCCCTGCTCGCCCTGGTTTTGCTGGGGTTGCTGCTATGGCAACTGTTCGCCCAGTTCCGCCACACCCAGGCCGACCTGCGTGAGCAGAGCCTGGCGACCAGCGCCGAACTGGCCGATCACCTGAGCCTGAACATGGCGCTCAAGTCGCAGCAGGCGCTGAACCTGGTCCAGCCCTACGTCAAACCTCCGGCGCCTGCCGCCTTGCCGTCCCTGCTCGCTACCTTGCAGTCGCGCCTCCCGGCCCTGCGCGGTCTGGCCTGGCTGGATGGCGATGGCCGGGTGCGCAGCGACTCGCTGACGGGTACCCCGGACCGTCAGCAGATTGACGAACTTGTGCTGCTGAACCAGGGCCGCGCGTTCTTCTACGGCAATGCCCCAGACAACCAACAGGTCTACCTGCTGCTGCGCCAGGCCGCCGAGCAGGATCGTGGCTACTGGCTGCTGCGCCTGAGCCCGGCGTACTACCGGGAACTGACCGTGCACCTGGACAGCCCGACCCACCCGCTGTGGCTGCTGGAGAACAGCCGCAATGGCGAGGTGCTCGAACGCCATGGCCACAAGCCCGGCAGCGGCGAGCCGCTGCAAAGCGTGATGCTGGCGTTCATCGACAACAGCACCTGGCAGTTGCGCGGCCTGTTCGACGCAGGTCTTGCCCGCGACCGCTTGCTGCCGGCGCTGATCGGCAAGTGCGTGCTGGTGCTGTTCTGCGCCTTGCTGCCGGTGCTGGCGCTGATCAACATGCGCCGGCGCCAGCGTGCCCTGCAGGAAGACCGGCGGCGCTACCAGGAAATCTTCGAAGGCACCGGCGTCGCCCTGTGCGTGCTCGACCTCTCCAGCCTGCCCGGCCAGCTCGACCGCTACCACCTGCGCAACCGCGCCGCGCTCAAGCAAAGCCTGGCGCTGGACAGCAACCTGCGCCGCACCTTGCTGCAAGAGCTGAAGATCACCGAGATCAACCAAGTGGCCCGCCAGTTGCTCAATGTCGAGTGCCATGAGGGCGCCTGGCAGCGCCTGATCGATGGCAGCGGCGATGGCCGCGACAGCGTCGGCATGCAACTGATCGACGCGCTGATCGAACAGCGCCAGCAACTGGAACTGGAAGTGCGCCTGCCCGCCCCCTTGGGCGGCGAGCTGCACCTGTGGCTGATGGCGCGCCTGCCCCAGCAGCGCCGCGACTTCCAGGCAGTGATCCTGAGCATCAGCGACATCACCAGCCGCAAGCAGGTGGAGCTGTCGCTGCTCGAGCGCGAGGGTTTCTGGTCGGACGTGGTGCGCACCGTGCCCGATCAGCTCTACGTGCAGGACGTGAACAGCCAGCGGATGATCTTCAGCAACCGCCACCTGGGCCAGACCCTGGGCTATGACCGCGCCGAGCTGGCGCAGATGGGCGAGCGCTTCTGGGAAATGCTCCTGCACCCCGACGATGCCGAACACTACCGCGCCCTGCGCCAACAGCAGCGCGACACCAGCTACGGCGAATCACTGCACTGCCAACTGCGCTTCCGTCACCGCGATGGCGGCTGGCGCTGCTACGAGATCCGCGAGCAGGTGCTGACCCGCGACGCCGAGGGCCAGGTCAGCCGCATCATCGGCGTGGGCAAGGACGTCACCGTGCAGATCGAGGCCAGCGAATCGCTGCGCGACAGCGAGCAGCGCTACCGCATGCTCGCCGAAAGCATCAGCGACGTGATCTTCTCCACCGACAGCCAGTTGCAGCTCAACTACGTCAGCCCGTCGGTACAAGCGGTGCTGGGCTACCAGGCCGACTGGATCTTCGCCAACGGCTGGCAGTCGATCATTGCCAACCCCGGCCAGCTCACCGGTGTCTACAGCCTGCTCGAGCGGGTCAGCAAGGCCGTGGGCGACCCTACGCAACTGGCCCAGTTGCGCGATACCCTGCCCACTCAGCTGTTCCTGTTCGACTGCCTGCGCGCCGATGGTCGCAAGATTCCCATCGAGCTGCGCCTGGTGCTGGTGTGGGACGAGCACGCGCGCTTCGAAGGCGTGCTCGGCGTCGGCCGCGACATCAGCCAGCAGCGCCGCGCGGAAAAAGACCTGCGCATGGCCGCCACGGTATTCGAGCACTCCACCTCGGCCATCCTGATCACCGACCCGGCGGGCTATATAGTCCAGGCCAACGAGGCGTTCAGCCGGGTCAGTGGCTACGCGGTGGCCGAGGTGCTCGACCAACTGCCGGGCATGCTCACCGTCGAGCAACAGCAGAACGCCCACCTAGGCTTTGTACTCAAGCAGCTCAACCAGCGCGGCAGCTGGGAGGGCGAGGTGTGGCTCAAGCGCCGCAACGGCGAGCACTACCCGGCCTGGGTCGGCATCACCGCGGTGCTCGACGACGAAGGCGACCTGGCCAGCTACGTGTGCTTCTTCACCGACATCAGCGAACGCAAGGCCAGCGAGCAGCGCATCCACCGCCTGGCCTACTACGACGCCCTGACCCACCTGCCCAACCGCACGCTGTTCCAGGACCGCTTGTACACCGCCCTGCAACAGGCCGAGCGGCACAAGGCCTGGGTGGTGCTGATGTTCCTCGACCTCGACCGCTTCAAGCCGATCAACGACTCCCTCGGCCATGCCGCCGGCGATCGCATGCTCAAGGACATGGCCGAACGCCTGCTGGCCTGCGTCGACGATGACGACACCGTGGCACGCATGGGCGGCGATGAATTCACCCTGCTGCTGCAGCCGCGGGTCACCCGTGAGCAGGCGCTGAACCGCGCCATCCACGTGGCCGAAAGCATCCTCGGCGGGCTGGTCACCCCGTTCGTGCTGGAGAACCGCGAGTTCTTCGTCACCGCCAGTATCGGCATCGCCCTCAGCCCGCAGGATGGCAGCGAACTCAGCCAGCTGATGAAGAACGCCGACACGGCGATGTACCACGCCAAGGAGCGTGGCAAGAACAACTTCCAGTTCTACCAGGCGGACATGAACGCCAGCGCCCTGGAGCGCCTGGAGCTGGAAAGCGACCTGCGCCATGCCCTGGAGCAGAACGAGTTCACCCTCTACTACCAGCCGCAGTTCAGCGGCGACGGCAAGCGCCTGACCGGTGCCGAGGCGCTGCTGCGCTGGCGCCACCCGACCCGCGGCCTGGTGCCACCGGGCGATTTCATCCCGGTGATCGAGGAGCTGGGCCTGGTGGTGGATGTCGGCGACTGGGTGCTGCACGAGGCCTGCCGCCAGCTCAAGGCCTGGCACAAGGAGAAGGTGCGGGTGCCGAAGGTCTCGGTGAACATCTCCGCCCGGCAGTTCTCCGACGGCCAGCTGGGTACGCGCATCGCCACCATCCTGGAAGAGACCGGCCTGCCGCCGGCGTGCCTGGAACTGGAACTGACCGAGAGCATCCTGATGCGCGAGGTCAACGAAGCCATGCAGATCCTCGACAGCCTGAAGAACCTCGGTTTGAGCATCGCGGTCGACGACTTCGGCACCGGCTACTCGTCGCTCAACTACCTCAAGCAGTTCCCCATCGACGTGCTGAAAATCGACCGCACCTTCGTCGACGGCCTGCCCGAGGGCGAGCAGGACGCGCAGATCGCCCGGGCGATCATCGCCATGGCCCACAGCCTGAACCTGGCGGTGATCGCCGAGGGCGTCGAGACCCACGAGCAGCTGGAGTTTCTGCGCGAGCATGGTTGCGACGAAGTGCAGGGCTACCTGTTCGGCCGGCCGATGCCAGCCAACCAGTTCGAGGCGCAGTTCAGCAACGAAACGTTGTTCATGTTCCAGTGACCGTGGCGCAACACGGTCACTGTAGGAGCGGCCTTGTGTCGCGAAAGGACCGCAACGCGGTCCCGGCAAGCTTTGCATCAACGCTGAAATCCTGGGTCTGCTACGCAGCCCTTTCGCGGCACAAGGCCGCTCCTACAGGGGCACGGCGCAGTGCGCTAAAAGCGGACCCCGAGGTCAACTCCAGCCCAGTCGCCACGCGGCCTGCAACATGAACCCCATTGGTCCGCGACTTGATGCCACTTCATATGCCAGCGGCGAATCAATCGGTTAGAATGCACCCCCAATTCAGCCCGATCCTTGAGGACCGCCATGTTCAGCCGTGATTTGACCATTGCCAAGTACGACGCCGAGCTCTTCGAAGCCATGCAGCAAGAAGCTCTGCGCCAGGAAGAGCATATCGAGCTGATCGCTTCGGAAAACTACACTAGCCCAGCAGTCATGGAAGCCCAGGGTTCGGTACTGACCAACAAGTACGCCGAAGGCTACCCAGGCAAGCGCTACTACGGTGGTTGCGAGTACGTCGACGTCGTCGAGCAACTGGCCATCGACCGCGCCAAGGAACTGTTCGGCGCCGACTACGCCAACGTCCAGCCGCACGCCGGCTCCCAGGCCAACGCCGCCGTCTACCTGGCCCTGCTGTCGGCCGGTGACACCATCCTGGGCATGAGCCTGGCCCACGGCGGCCACCTGACCCACGGTGCCAGCGTTTCCTCCTCGGGCAAGCTGTACAACGCCATCCAGTACGGCATCGACGCCAATGGCCTGATCGACTACGACGAAGTCGAGCGCCTGGCTGTCGAGCACAAGCCGAAGATGATCGTCGCCGGCTTCTCGGCCTACTCGCAGGTTCTGGACTTCGCCCGCTTCCGCGCAATCGCCGACAAGGTCGGTGCCTACCTGTTCGTCGACATGGCCCACGTGGCTGGCCTGGTCGCCGCTGGCGTGTACCCGAACCCGGTGCCGTTCGCCGACGTGGTAACCACCACCACCCACAAGACCC
This sequence comes from Pseudomonas sp. FG47, assembly GCF_057809115.1. Classification (NCBI taxonomy): domain Bacteria; kingdom Pseudomonadati; phylum Pseudomonadota; class Gammaproteobacteria; order Pseudomonadales; family Pseudomonadaceae; genus Pseudomonas; species Pseudomonas sp. FG47. Next base: position 72,396 of record NZ_JBMDJI010000021.1, on the reverse strand, counting down.
TGCGCGGTCCACGTGGCGGCCTGATCCTGGCCCGTGCCAACGCCGACATCGAGAAGAAGCTCAACTCCGCGGTCTTCCCGGGCGCCCAAGGCGGCCCGCTGGAGCACGTCATCGCCGCCAAGGCGATCTGCTTCAAGGAAGCGCTGCAGCCTGAGTTCAAGGCCTACCAGCAGCAGGTCGTGAAAAACGCCCAGGCCATGGCCAGCGTATTCATCGAGCGTGGCTTCGACGTCGTTTCCGGCGGCACCGAGAACCACCTGTTCCTGCTGTCGCTGATCAAGCAGGAAATCTCCGGTAAGGACGCCGATGCCGCCCTGGGCAAGGCCTTCATCACCGTCAACAAGAACTCGGTCCCGAACGACCCACGTTCGCCGTTCGTCACCTCGGGCCTGCGTTTCGGCACCCCAGCCGTCACCACCCGTGGTTTCAAGGAAGCCGAGTGCCGTGAGCTGGCCGGCTGGATCTGCGACATCCTGGCCGACCTGAACAACGAAGCGGTGATCGACGCCGTGCGTGAAAAGGTCAAGGCCATCTGCAAGAAGCTGCCGGTGTACGGCAACTGATTGGCAGACGCTTGATGTGAAAAAGCCCGGCTATGTGCCGGGCTTTTTTCTGCGTGTTCACCGGGCTGGAGCGACATCCGGCACGAGACGTATTTCCACACGCTGCCCCAAGGCCCTGGCAGCGCTAGCCAAGGTGGCCAAGGTCATGCCGGCGTCAGTCTGATCCAAGGCTCGATCGAGCGCCGCTCGGCTGGTGTGCATACGCTCGGCCAAGGCCTTCTTGCTGATCTTTTGCTGCTTCATCGCCTGCGTCAGTTGCCAGGCGATCACCCGTTTCAGCGCAGCCGCCGTGACCTCTTCGAGGATGCCCTCTTCGGCGAGAAAATCATCGAAGTTCGAACCGATATGCGGGTTCATGTAGTTGACCTCCGTAAGCTGGCCTTGCGCTGCCTGGCCAGTGCCAGGTCTGCCGAAGGCGTTTTCTGGCTTTTCTTGATGAATCCATGGAGCATGAACATCACCCCATCCATGATCGTGAACAGTACACGGGCAACGACATGTCCCATGTCGATACGGATTTCCCAAAGCCGGTGCTCCAGCTTTCTGACCAAGGGCATGCCAAGTGGCCATCCCAACTGAACGGTCTTGATCTCCATGCCAATCAGGTAGCGCTCTTCACGTGCCAGACCCTTCAGCCACTCCCTCACGGGCTCATTACCCAACGCACCACGGAAGAACTGCACATCTATTTTTAGATCCGACGCGGCCAAGTGTACCAAAAAAAGTACCCCCTGCAAGCGGCCACCTCGACTGGCCTGATTGCTGAAACGAGGCCAAAAAAATGCCGCCTTACGGCGGCATCGAATAGTCGGCGGTATCCCACTCAGGTGTGGCTCAAAGCTTCGAAACCAGCCTGAATCTTTGCCTCCGGCAGTTCATCGCCGATGAACACCATGACGCTTTCCCGCGACTCGCCTTCCTTCCATTCGGCGTCCCAGTCGAACCCATACAACTTCAGCACCCCCTGGAACACCAAACGGCGATCTTCACCCGCGATATTCAACACGCCCTTGTAGCGCAACAGCTGTTTGCCGTGCTCCTCCAGCAGCTCGTTCATGAAGTCGCTGAGCCGATCGATATCCAACGGCGTTTCGCTGCGCAGCACCAGGGTCGAAATACGATCCGGGGTCGCGGGCTTGATGACCGGGCGCAAGCTGGGCCCAGGGCTGATGCCCAGGTCCGGGTTAAGGTTGAACCCTCGCACATCGAGCAACTCGGCCAGGTCGATGCGGCCGTGCTCGACCACGCGGATCGCCGCCCGGCCATTGATGCGGGCCAGGCGCTCGCGCAGGGCGTCCACCACCTGCGGCTCGACCAGATCGGTCTTGCTCAGCAGCAGGCGGTCGGCAAAGCCCACCTGGGCCTGGGCGATGGCCTGGGTCAGGTGCAGCTCGGCGTGAGCGGTGTCGACCAAAGTGATTATGCCGTCGAGGATATAGCGCTCGCGCAGCTCTTCGTCGATGAAGAAGGTCTGTGCCACGGGTGCCGGGTCGGCGAGGCCGGTGCACTCGATCACCAGGCGATCGAAGGCGATCTCACCGGCGTCCAGGCGTTCGAGCAGCAGGTACAGGGCACGGGTCAGGTCGCCATGGATGCTGCAGCACACACAGCCGTTGGCCAGGGTCATCACCTGCACTGGTTCATCGCCCAGCAGTTGGCTGTCGATGCCGGCCTCGCTGAATTCGTTCTCGATCACGGCGAGCTTCAGGCCATGCTCGGCCTTGAGCATGTGCTTGAGCAATGTGGTCTTGCCGGCGCCAAGAAAGCCGGTCAGCACGGTAACGGGAATCGGCGTTTGCACGCGGTTGTCTCCTGCAGCTGAAAATGAAAGTGGGAGCCCGGTTGCCCGGGCTCCCACTGGCTCACGCGTACTGCGGGTTCAACAGCACTTGGGCCCGGACTTGCCACCATAGCGCGCTTCCTGACGCTCGCGGAAGAACTCCTCGTAGGTCATGACCGGCTTGTCCGGGTGCTTCTTCTGCATGTGCTCGACATAGTTGTCGTAGTCGGGCATGCCGACCATCAGGCGGGCTGCCTGCCCCAGGTACTTACCCAGTCGACCCAGGTCGTTGAACATCGCGGCAGTCCTCTCAAGCGTCAGGCAGGGCCTGGAACGGGGTTTCCTTGTCGCTGCGCTCCTTGCGACCCAGGGCGGCGTAGCCGACCTTGATGGCGAAGAACAGCACGCTGAACACCACCACCAGGAACAGGATGGTCAGGCCAGCATTGGTGTAGGCGTTGAAGATCACGTGCTGCATCTGCCCGATGTCCTTGGCCGGGGCCAGGACCTGGCCGGCGTCCAGCGCGGTGCTGTACTTCTTGGCCAGGGCCAGGAAGCCAACCGCCGGGTTCGGGTCGAACAGCTTGATCAGGCCTGCCGCCGTGGTACAGATCAGCAGCCACACGGCCGGCACCAGGGTGACCCAGATATAGCGCTCGCGCTTCATCTTGATCAGCACCACGGTGCCGAGCATCAGGGCGATACCGGCCAGCATCTGGTTGGAGATGCCGAACAGCGGCCACAGGGTGTTGATGCCGCCCAGCGGGTCGATCACGCCCTGGTACAGCAGGTAACCCCACAGCGCCACGCAGCCGGCGGTGCCGACCAGGTTGGCGGTCCACGACTCGGTGCGCTTGAGGGCCGGCACGAAGCTGCCCAGCAGGTCCTGGAGCATGAAGCGCCCGGCACGGGTACCGGCGTCCACGGCAGTGAGGATGAACAGCGCCTCGAACAGAATGGCGAAGTGGTACCAGAACGCCATGGTGTTCTCGCCCGGCAGCACCTGGTGGAGGATCTGCGCGATCCCCACCGCCAGGGTCGGCGCACCGCCGGCACGGGCCAGGATGGTGTGCTCGCCGATGTCACGGGCCACCGCCTCGAGCTGCTCGGGAGTGATCAGGAAGCCCCAGCTGCTGACGGTTTGCGCCACCGAGGCGACGTCGGCACCGACCACCGCGGCCGGGCTGTTCATGGCGAAGTACACGCCAGGCTCGATCACCGAGGCGGCGACCATGGCCATGATGGCGACGAACGACTCCATCAGCATGCCGCCGTAGCCGATGTAGCGGGCGTTGGTTTCATTGTCCAGCAGCTTGGGCGTCGTCCCCGAGGAGATCAGCGCGTGGAAGCCAGACACCGCGCCGCAGGCGATGGTGATGAACAGGAACGGGAACAGGGTGCCCTTCCACACCGGGCCGGTGCCGTCGGTGAACTGGGTCAGCGCCGGCATTTTCAGCTCGGGGGCGATGATCAGGATGCCGATGGCAAGGCCGACGATGGTGCCGATCTTGAGGAAGGTAGACAGGTAGTCACGCGGCGCCAGCACCAGCCACACCGGCAGCACCGCGGCGACGAAGCCGTAGCCGACCAGCATCCAGGTGATCTGCACGCCAGTGAAGGTGAACGCCGGGCCCCACACCGGATCCGCGGCGATCTGGCCCCCCAGCCAGATCGACAGCAGCAGCAGCACCACGCCGATGATCGAGATCTCGCCGATGCGGCCCGGACGGATATAGCGCATGTACACGCCCATGAACATCGCGATCGGGATGGTCGCCATCACCGTGAACATGCCCCATGGGCTCTCGGCCAGGGCCTTGACCACGATCAGCGCCAGCACCGCGAGGATGATGATCATGATCAGGAAGCAGCCGAACAAGGCGATGGTGCCGGGGATGCGGCCCATTTCCTCGCGGACCATGTCGCCCAGCGAGCGGCCGTTGCGGCGGGTGGACAGGAACAGGACCATGAAGTCCTGCACCGCGCCAGCCAGCACCACGCCGGCGATCAGCCACAGCGTGCCGGGCAGGTAGCCCATTTGCGCGGCGAGCACCGGCCCCACGAGGGGACCTGCGCCGGCGATGGCGGCGAAGTGGTGGCCGAAAAGAATGTGCTTGTTGGTCGGGACGTAGTCCAGGCCATCGTTGTTGAGTACCGCGGGCGTAGCCCGGCGGGGATCGAGCTGCATCACCTTGGTGGCGATGAACAGGCTGTAGTAACGGTAGGCAACCAGGTAGATGGCCACTGCCGCGACCACGATCCACAAGGCGTTGATCGCCTCACCGCGACGCAGGGCAACCACACCCAGCGCGCAGGCCCCTATGACTGCCAGCGCCAGCCACGGAATGTGGCGTAGCAGGCTATTATTGTTGTTCATGGTTTACTTCCAGCTGGTGGATTGGAAAAGACCGCCCATCGAGTCTAGGGCGTGTCATCGCGCATTGCCACACTTGCTTTGGTCTAGAGCCTCTGCGGCCAGATTGCGGTACCTGATGCACATACCAAACTCACTATAGTCAGGATGTCACCCGGAGAAACCACCATGAGCGCCCACGACGAACGCCGCCGTTTCCAGCGCATCGCCTTCGATGCCCCTACCGAACTGCGCCAGGGCGAACGTCGCTGGCCGGTGAAGCTCCTCGACCTGTCGCTGAAGGGCTTGCTGGTAGAGCGCCCACAACCCTGGGATGCCGACTCCACCCAGGACTTCGACGCAGTCATCCACCTCAACGACAAGAAAACCCAGGTCAAGATGCAGGTCGAACTGCGCCACGACGAGCCGACCCGCCTGGGTTTCATCTGCCTGCACATCGATATCGATTCGATGACTCATCTGCACCGTCTTGTGGAACTGAACCTGGCAGACAGCACCGAAATGATGCGCGAGCTGCGCGAACTCATCGAAGATTGATATCTCTTAGCCTGCTAACAATCTGGCTGTGACGACTTTCCTGTCCAGCCAGACAGCTTTACATCAGTTTCAAACCCTCCTGTACACATCCCTCTAGAACAGCCTCCGACACGTTGGAACGCAACGTGCATCAGGGTTTCGCGCACCCTGACGGCACCCATGCCGGCGCTACGATCAAAACTTTGTATACAATTCTTGTGGTAATGTTTTGTCAGAGTTGTCTACAGTAGCGCCACAACAATAAACAGAGAGCCTGCTCCATGACCACGTCCCCCAGCACGTCTCCCGCCCCGCGCCCCGAGGACGAAAACCTCGGCCTTGGCGCCAACCTGGCCTACGGGCTGCAGCATGTCCTGACCATGTATGGAGGGATCGTCGCGGTACCGCTGATCCTCGGCCAGGCCGCCGGCCTGGCCCCGGCGGAAATCGGCCTGCTGATCGCTGCCTCGTTGTTCGCCGGTGGGCTGGCGACGTTGCTGCAGACGCTGGGGCTACCGTTCTTCGGTTGCCAGCTGCCATTGGTCCAGGGCGTCTCGTTCGCGGGCGTGGCGACCATGGGCGCGATTCTCGGCAGCCAGGGTGGCGGTGGCCTGCCGGCGGTGCTGGGCGCGGTGATGGCGGCCTCGTTGATCGGGTTCCTGATCACCCCGGTGTTCTCGCGTATCACCAAGTTCTTCCCGCCCCTGGTGACCGGCATCGTCATCACCACCATCGGCCTCACCCTGATGCCCGTTGCCGCGCGCTGGGTGATGGGCGGCAACAGCGCTTCGCCAGAATTCGGCAGCATGGCCAACATCGGCCTGGCGGCGCTGACCTTCGCCATCGTCCTGCTGCTGAGCAAGCTGGGCAGCGCAAGCATTTCGCGCCTGTCGATCCTGCTGGCGATGGTCGCTGGCACCTTGATCGCCTGGGCGCTGGGCATGGCCGATTTCAGCAAGGTCACCGAAGGCCCGATCTTCGCCTTCCCCACCCCGTTCCACTTCGGCATGCCGACCTTTCACATCGCCGCGATCCTGTCGATGTGCATCGTGATCATGGTGACCCTGGTCGAGACCTCGGCGGACATCCTCGCGGTCGGCGAGATCATCGACACCAAGGTCGACTCCAAGCGCCTGGGCAACGGCCTGCGCGCCGACATGGCATCGAGCATCCTGGCGCCGATCTTCGGCTCGTTCACCCAGAGCGCCTTCGCCCAGAACGTCGGCCTGGTGGCAGTGACCGGCGTGAAGAGCCGCTATGTGGTGGCCACCGGCGGCGTGATCCTGGTGGTGCTCGGGCTGTTGCCGATCATGGGCCGGGTGATTGCGGCAGTGCCTACCCCGGTACTCGGTGGCGCCGGTATCGTGCTGTTTGGCACCGTGGCCGCCAGCGGCATCCGTACCCTGTCGAAAGTCAGCTACAAGAACAACGTCAACCTGATCATCGTCGCCGCGTCGCTGGGCTTCGGCATGATCCCGATCGCAGCGCCGAACTTCTACCACAGCTTCCCCAGCTGGTTCGAAACCATCTTCCACTCCGGCATCAGCTCGGCGGCGATCATGGCGATTGTGCTGAACCTGATGTTCAACCACTTCACCACCGGCAACTCGGAAAACCAGTCGGTGTTCGCCGCGGCCTACGAGCGCACCATCCAGTACTCGGACATTTCTGCCCTGCGTGATGGCGACTACTTCAAGGATGGCAAGCTGTTCGACGCCGACGGCAACGAGGTACCGGTGATGGAGCTGGACGAGCATGGCAACGAGGCGCCCCGACGCAAGGCGGTCGCCGAACACTGATCGCTGACCAGGACGGTCATCGAGGGGAGCCGCACGCGCATCGTCGGCTCCCTTTTTTGTCTGCTTCATGCATGGCAGCCCGCTTCCACGATCAACCCGCTGAGTGGCCCTGGCCGTGCGCCGCGAAGTACCCATTCAACACCTGCAAATCCCCCACCTCCAGCACCCCCGCCAGGTAGCGCAGTTGCAACCACGCCCGCAGGTACTCGTGCCGCGCCTGGGCCAGGTCGCGTCGAGCGCCGAACAACTGCTGCTCGGCATCCAGCACATCGAGGTTGACTCGCTCGCCCCCCAGCACACTCTTGCGCGTGGCCTGCACCAGGGCTGTAGCCGCCTTGACCGCCAGGTCGTAGGCGCGAATCTTCGCCGTGCCGCTGGCGCACAGGTTGAACTGCCGACGCAACTGGTTGACCGTGTCGCGCAGTTGCGCATCCAGCTCGAAGCCCGCGGCATCCCGCTGGGCCCGAGCCTGGCGCACCGTCGCCGACACGCCGCCACCGGCGAACAGCGGCACGCTCAACTGCACGCCGATGCTGTCGGTGTCGTAGCGCTGGTTATAGCTGCTCTCGGAGCTGGAGCTGGATATACCCTTGCTGGCATAGGCGCTCAGCGACGGCAGATGGCCGGCCCGCTGGCGCTCGATGTTCTGTTCGGCCACCTCGAGCCCGTGGCGCTGGCTGGCCAGTTCGGCGTTATGCGCCACGGCCAGGTCGCGCCAAGGTTCGAAGCGCGCTGGCGCCAGCGGCTGGATGTGGAAATCACCGGTCATCGGCGCCAGGTCATCGACCTCTACCGGCTCGCCGATGATCGCCTGCAAGGCCCGCAACGCCGCATCGAGATTGTCGCCTGCCTCGATCTCCTGGGCCTGGGCCAACTCGTAGCGGGCCCGGGTCTCGAGCACATCGGTGCGAGTACCCTCGCCACCTTTGACCAGGCGTTCGTTGAGCGTCAGTTGTTCGGCAAAGGTACGCCGCTGGGCCTGGGCCAGGGCGATCTGCTCTTTGGCGAACAGCGCCTCGCTGTAGGCACCGAACAGCCGCACCATCAGTTCCTGGCCACGACCTCGGAAGCGTTCGTCGGCCAACGCGGCCTGGGCCACGCCACGGCGGTAGTCACTCCAGGCGGCATAGTCGAACAGCGGCTGCTCGAGGGTCAGGGTCGAGCTGTAGCTGCGGTAGTCGCGCTGGGTGGTCACGTCGCCGAACTGGCTGCGCTGGGTTACCTCCGAGTCGTTGCGGGCACGGTTGTAGCGGTACGACAGCTTCGGCAGCAGACCAGCGCGGCCAATCGCCCGGTTTTCGAGCCCGGCCTCACGCTCGGCGATCGAGCCCTGCCAGGTCGGGTCGTTGCGCAGGGCCAGGGCATAGGCATCGCCCAGGTCCAGGGCCTGCGCCGAGAGACTGGTGAGCAGCAGCAACAGGCCTGCGAAACGCAAAGAGACCGGCATCACCCTTACTCCTCCGCCAGGGCAACGTGCACCCGGTCGGCCAAAGGCTTGAACAGGTAATTGAGCATCGAGCGTTCGCCGGTGCGCACGAAGGCCTCCACCGGCATGCCAGGGCGAATATCCAGGCCCGCCAGTTGCCCCAGTCCCTGTTCGCTGACCTTGATACGTACCTGGTAGTAGGGCTGCTGGGTCTTCTCGTCCACCAGGCGGTCGGCCGAGACCAGGGTCACCTCGCCGTCCACCCGCGGCGTGGTGCTCTGGTTGAACGCCACGAACATCAGCTCCACCGGCAAGCCGGGGCGCAGGCGGTCGATCATCTCCACCGAGGCCCGCGCATCGACCAGCAAAGGCGCGTCGCGCGGCACGATCTCCATCAGTTGCTGACCGCGGGCGATGACCCCGCCGTTGGTGAACACACTGAGGCCGACCACGGTACCGGCCACCGGGGCCCGCACCTGGGCATGGGCCAGTTCGAATTCGGCGCTGTGCAAGCGGTTACCCAGGTCCTCGGCGCTGGCCTGCAGTTCGGCGAGCTGCTGGCGCACCTCGTTCTGGTACTCCTGCTGGCGCTGGCCGATACGCAGCTTCAGCTCCAGCACCTGGCGCCGGGTGCGGCCGATGTTGCCGAAGTCCTCGGCGATCGAGCCATTGACCTGCGCCAGCAGGCGTTCGCTGTCGAGCAGGCGATTGCGGGCGATATAGCCGTCCCGGGCCAGCTCACGCAGGCCGCGCAACTGCTCGTCCAGCGCATCGCGCTGGGCCTGCTTGCTGGCCAGCGAACCTTGCAGCCCCTGCAGCGAGGCTTCGGCACCGGCAATGCTCTCGCGCAGGCCGCCGAGCTCCATGTCCAGCGCCTGGGCCCGGCTGCCACGCAGCTGGCGCTGCCCTTCCAACACCGTGGCCACCCAGGGGAGATTCGCCTGGGCCAACAGGTCTTCGGGATAGGCAATCGTCGCCCGACCATCGCGCTCGGCCAGCAGCCGCGCCTCCCCGGCGCGGGCGTTGACGTACTGCACCCGCAACGAACCGACCTGGGCCTGGGACTGGGTCGGGTCCATGCGCAGCAGCACCTGCCCGGCGTTCACCGTGTCACCGTCACGTACCAGCAACTGTTCGATCACCCCGCCCGTGGGGTGCTGCACGGCCTGGCGGCTACCGGCAACCATCACGCTGCCGCTGACCGGCACGCCCTTGTCCAAGGGCGCCAGCGCGGCCCACATCAGAAAGCCGCCAAAACCTGCCAACACCAGCCAGCGGCCGACACGACCCGGCCGGTGTTCATCGAGGCTGAGCAGGCTCGCTTCGGTCTTTTGCGTGGAGAGGGCGTGTACGCTCATGAAATCAGGCTCTTGGTTGGCCGAACGTGACGTTCATGCCGATGGGGTTACGGGCGATGGGGGGTGTAGTGGAGGGGGCGACGGGGGCGGGCCGGGCAGCCCGCTGGGCGTCCTGCAATACCCTGGCGGTGGGGCCGAAGGCCTGCAACTGGCCGCCCTTGAGCATCAACAGGTTGTCCAGGCCGGCCAACAGCGAAGACTTGTGGGTAATCAGGATCAGCGTGCGCTTGTGCTCGCGCAGCCTGGCAATGGCCTCGACCAGCGCCCGCTCACCGGCGTCATCGAGGTTGGAGTTGGGTTCGTCGAGCACGATCAGCGCCGGCAGCCCGTACAGCGCGCGTGCCAGGCCGATGCGCTGGCGCTGACCACCGGAAAGCCCCATGCCGCCCTCCCCCAGCAGCGTGTCATAGCCGCCCGGCAAGGCGAGGATCATGTCGTGCACGCCCGCCAGCTGCGCCGCGGCGACCACCTGCTGGGCGTCTATAAGGCCCAGGCGGGCGATATTGTCGGCAATGCTGCCGGCGAACAGCTGCACATCTTGCGGCAGGTAGCCGATGTGCTGGCCCAGCGCGCCACGGTCCCATGCCCGCAGGTCGGCGCCGTCCAGGCGCACCTTGCCAGTGATCGGCGCGCCGGCGCCGACCAGCAGCCGCGCCAGGGTCGACTTGCCCGACCCGGAAGGGCCGATGATCCCCAGCGACTCGCCCGCCGGCAGTTCGAAACCCAGGTTGTTCAGGCACAGGCGACTGCTGCCCGGTTGCGTCGCGCCCACCTGCTCGACGGTGAGTTTGCCCAGCGGGGCCGGCAGCGGCATGCCAGCCGGGCGCGGCGGCTGGGCCTGCAGCAACTCGCTCAGGCGCTGATAGGCCAGGCGCGCACCGCTCCATTGGCGCCAGGCGCCGATCAACTGGTCGATCGGCGCCAGCACGCGGGCCATGAGGATGGAGCCGGCGATCATCATCCCTGGGGTGATCAACTGTTCGATGGCCAGCCAGGCGCCCAGTCCGAGCACCAGCGACTGCAAGGCCAGGCGCACGGTCTTGGTCAGCGCGGTGACCGCCGCGGTACGCTCGCTGCCCAGGTTCTGCCGGGCCAGGAACCCATGATGCAACCGTGCCCAGCGCTGGCGCACGGCGCCGAGCATGCCCATGGCCTCGATCACTTCGGCATTGCGCAGGTTGGCGCTGGCCTCCAGACCCGCCTGCTGCGACAGCTGCCCGGCTTGCGCAAACGGCGCCTGGGTCAGGCGCTCGTTGACCCACGCCAGCACCGTCAGCAAGACCGCGCCCGCCAGCGCCATCAGGCCCAGCCACGGGCTGAACATGAACATCACCAGCAGGTACACCGGGAACCACGGCGCATCGAAGAAGGCGAACAACGCCTGGCCGGTGGCGAACTGGCGCAGCGCGGTCAGGTCGGCGAGCATCTGCCCCGCCGCACCTTTGTGCCCGGCCAGGCTGGCCTCGTAGGCGGCCTCGAACACCCGCGGGTTTAGGTCCATGTCCATGCGCGTACCCAGGCGGATCACCACCTGGCTGCGCAGCCACTCCAGCAGCCCCATGAAGGCGAACACCCCGAGCACCATGAGGCTGAGCATCAGCAGGGTCATCTCGTTGCGCGACGACAGGACCCGGTCATAGACCTGCAGCATGTAGAGCGCCGGCGCCAGCATCAGCACATTGATCACGGCAGTGAACAACGCGACGTTGCCAAGCCCGGCACGGCAGGCCTTGAGCGCCCGCAGCACTTCACTGGCCGCGGCGGGAGCGGTTCGCATTTGTTGGAAACCTCTTGGAAGGCGCCGACAGGCGATTGCATTCGCGCCATCGTCGCCACAAAATTCGCACCGCCGCAGCCTGGGCCCGGCAAAGACACGGGCTGCGGGGTAAGTGCATCAGATCAGCGAATGGCAGGGTAGCCTTCCATTCGCTTTTTCATGCCTGCGCTCAGGCCGCCAGGGCGAGGTCCTCAGGCAGCGCCTGCACGCCGACCGCTTCGGCGGAGGCAGCGTGAGCGGGGCCTGCGGCCAGGGCCGCGTCGATCTCGGCGAAGGTGCTGTTGGTGGACACGCCATAACCTGCCAACAGGTTGTCGAGCACGCCTTCCAGAGCCGAGGTGTTGCCCTGCATCAGGCCGTAGATCACGCTCTGCACTTCGTTGCCGGCACGGCCGGCGCCCTGCGCGGCATCCAGGTCGAGGCCGTTGAAGCTGACCACGTAGTTGCCCAGGGTGAAGTCGCTGCCGCCGCCGCCGCCGAGCACTTCGCCCAGGGAAACGTTGTCCAGCGAGCCCCACAGGTAGTGGTTGAGATTGTCGCCCGGCGCCTTGGACGGGTCGAACACATAGTGCAGGCCGTTGGCGCTGTCGCTGTCGGCGACGAAGGCGTAGTCGGAATTGTTGCGACCGTGGGTGGCGTACTGGTCGCCATCGAAGGTGCCGTTGCTGAAGCCGCCGGTGTTGCTGTAGCCGTGGCCGGCGGTGACAAAGCCGGCACTCCAGAAGGCCAGGTAATCGTCGACGGTGGAGCTGGCGAAAGCGGCGTCGTAGTTAACGGAAAGGGTCATGACGGTTCCTCGTTGTTGCACAGTGATGACGAAGGCGTACTGCAAGCCTTCGCGTCGCCCGGGATGGGCAAACCCGGTTGGATCAGAAGCGGTACTCGAGCATGCCGCTCAAGGTGCGGCCACGGGCCAGCGACAGGTTGTTACCGTCGCCCATGGCCACGAAGTAGGCCTCATCGGTGGCGTTTTCCAGGGAAAGGGCCAGGTTCAGGCTGGAAGTCATCCAGTAGCTGGCGTACAGGTCATAGACTGTGTACTGGGGCCACTGCGCCTGATCGATCTGGTTGTAGGTATGGCTCTTGAGGTTTTCGCCATTGCCTTCGCTGTAGCGCACACGCATGCCTACATCCAGGGTGCGATCAAGCAGGCGCATGCCCAGGGTCAGCGCGCCGCGGTCTGCAGGCATATAGGAGGCGTTACCCATGATGTCGCCGCAACTGACGATGCTGTTGGTGTCGGCGGCGCCCTCGGCGCGTGATACCCGCACCGGCAACATGATGACGCGGCTGCCCACGCGGACCGGGCGCATGACGGTGCCGGCGCTGACCAGGCGTTGCGCGCCGCCCATGTAGAACTGGTTGGAGCAGAACTTGTTGCTGCCGATCATGTGGGTGTAGCTGAGCTGGCCGTAGTAGGCGCCGGCATCGTAGTCCAGGCTGTATTCCACCCCGCGAAAGCGCGTGGTTTCCAGGTTGTTCTGGTAGGCCGAGCGGCCCATGGCGATACCCGCCACGCTGCCGCCGGGCAGCGAGACGTTGGTGTCGAGGAACGAGAAGTTGTCGATGCGCGTGTCGAAGTAGGCGACCTTGGCGCCGAAGCGGTCGCCGTCGCGCAGCAGCGACTCCTTGAAGATGTTCACCCCCAGCTCCCAGTTGTGCGACTCCTCGGCCTTGAGGAACGGGTTGGGGTAGACCATCTCGGCGCTGCCGCCGGCATGCGGGCGGCCGCTCATGAACACTTCGGTCACCGCCGGTGGGCGCCAGCCACGGCCCCAGCGGGTGTAGAGCTGCAACCAGTCCGGCCCGGGCTTGAGCGCGATGCCGAAGGTCGGCGAGAAACGCCCCTCCTCGGTTTCCTCGTCGAAAAGCATATGGGTCTGCCGGCGGGTCAGGCCTACCTCGGTGACGCCTTCGGGGTACATCCAGGTCGTGACCCCGGTCTTGCCGCTCAGGCGGTAACGGTCGTAGCGCAGGCCGGCATCCAGGGTGAGCCAGTCGTCATGCTCGTAGGTGAGGTTGCCGAACAGGCTGGCCATCACCCGCTTGCCCTTGGGGTTGGCGCCCTGCACGTAGGGCAGCGACTCCACTTCGTTGACCGCGGCGATGCGTTCGGTGCTGGGGCGAAAGCTGTCCTGGAACAGCTCGCTGCCATAGTTGAAGCTCAGCGTATCGGCCTGGCCCAGGTGCCAGCGCGAAGTGTTCTGCAACTGCAGGCCCCAGGTGTCGGTCTGGAAGCGGTCGGTGTAGGCCTCGACGCGGTTGCCGGTGCCGACGCTGGACAGGTTGTCGGCGTTCCAGCGGTCCTGGCGAGTGGTGACGAAGTACAGCTTGGCCTTGAAGTCGACCAGGTCGTTGTCCGGGGTGAAGCTGTAGTCCAGCGCGGCGTTCTTGGCGTTGATATCGTTGCTGCCGGTGACCCGGTAGTAATAGCGGTTGATGCTGCTGTCGTTGTAGGTCCAGGCATCCTTGCTGTCGGTGTCGGTCTCGAAGTAGCTGAACTGCAGGCGCTGGTCGTCGGCCAGGTTCAGGCCAAGCTTGAACAGTTGCGAACGGGTGACGCTGTCCATTGCCCCCACTTCGCCGTGCAGCCAGCTCTTCCAGGCTTCGCGGTTCTCCAGCTTGCCGCGGATCTGCGTGCCGAGGTTGTCGGCGTTCTGCGTGCCGCTGCGGTAGTTGCCGAAATGTCGCTCGCTGTGGCCGAGCAGGATGTCGCCGGCCTGGTTGCCCACGGCGAACAGTGCGCTGCCATTGAAATAGGTGCCGTTGCCCAGCTCACCGATGCCGTGGCCGGCACGCAGGCGGCCGCCGATCTCCTTGCCTGGGCCGAGCAGGTCGCGGGCCTCGACCGTGTTGAAGCTGGCGATGCCGCCGATCACCCCGGCGCCGCCCATGCCGGCCGAGGTGCCTTTGTCGATCTCCACGCCCTGGATGAACTCTGGGTCGATAAACATCACGCCATTGCGTTGCTGGTGGCCGTTGACGTTGAAGTTCTGGCGCATGCCGTCGATGTTCATGTTGACCCGGCCATAGTCCTGCACGCCACGGATGTTCACTGACAGCCCGGGGTCGCGCTGGTTGACGGCGGTGTACACACCCGCCGTCTGCTCGAGCAGGTCGGCGGCATGACGCGGGGCGCGTTGCTCGATCTGCTCGCGGGTGATCACGCTGACCGAACGCGGCGCCTGGTAAACCCAATCGCCATCGCGCTGCGAGTCGACATGGGTGGTGTCCAGTTCCAGCGCCGCGTCGCCATCGGTGACACGCTCAAGGCCGACCTGGCCGGCGGCACTGAAGTGATAACGCACCGGCGTGCCACGCAACAGCTGGCGCAGGCCGTCCTCGATCGGATGGCTGCCCTGCAGCCCGGCGCTGCGCAGCCCCGCCAGCTTGCGGCTGTCGAAGAACACCTGCACCCCGGATTGCTCGGCATAGGCCAGCACCGCGCGGTCGAGCGCCTGGGCCGGGATATCGAAACGGATCAGTTGCCGGCTGCTGCCCTGCGGCTCGGCGGCCTGGGCCATGCCGATCGCCATCGGCAAGGCGCAACTGCCCAGGGCCAGGCTCCCGGCCAGGGCGAGGTGCCCCAGGGGGCGCATGGATTGTTGTCGTGGGGTGCTCACTGCGATTGCTCGTCCGTTGTTGGCGTTTTCTAGTAATGAAAATCAATCTCAACAATCAGACGAGCAACGCGGATAAAGTCAGTAACCGAAAACCAAAGTTTTTTTGCCCAGGCGTTTTTTCAGTAGAGCAACGCCAGCCCCGCCAGCTCGACCAGATTGGCCTGGAGCTCATTGCCGAGGACCGCGGGCACGCTGTCCAGGTTGCCCAGGCGGAACACCCCACTGACCTGGCGCTGCGCCAGTTGCTCGCTGGCCACCACGATACGCCCGGGGCGATATTGGTTGAGCCGCGCCACCACCTCGCCCAGCGGCTGGCGCTCGAACACCAGCACGCCGCGCTGCCAGTCGGTGGCCCGCTGCAAGTCATGCTGCGGCCAGGGGCGCAGCCCCAAGCGCTGGTCGTAGCGCAGGCTGTCGCCCTCCTTCAGCACCTGGCTGGCCCGGCCTTGCTGCGGCGGTGATTGCAGCTCGACCGCGACACTGTGCTCGAGCATGCCGACCCAGCCGCCCTCGCCCGCCGCCCCGACCACGAAACGGGTGCCCAGGGCGCGGCTGCTGGCGCCAGCGTACTCGACCACGAACGGCCGGGTTTCCTGCGCCGTGACTGGCGCGGCGCTGAACACCGCCTCGCCCGACAACAACCGCACCCGGCGTTCCTGATCGTTGAAAGCCAGCTCGATGGCGCTGTGGCTGTCCAGGTCGACCCGGCTACCATCGGCCAAGGTCACCTGGCGCACTTCACCGGCGCGGGTGCTGTAGTCGGCGCGCCAGCCCTGCCAGGCCTGGGGCGCCCAGTGCAACGTCAGTACCGCCAGCAACAGCGCGGCGGCGCTGGCCAAGCCTTGCCGCAAGCGCGGGCGACGGCGCCTGTCCAGGGCACGGGCGGGGGGCGCGAGCGCCAAGGACGGCGCGGCGGCAGGCAAGCCCGCCAGTTGCCCGAGGTCGGCCCAGGTCGCCTGGGCCAACGCATAGGCCCGGGCATGGCGTGGATCACTGCCGCACCACTGCGCCAAGGCCCGCTGCTGCTCCGGGCTCAAGGGGCCGGCGCCCTCCCGCACCACCCACTCGGCGGCCTGCTCGCGGATGGCTTGCTCGTTCTGGCTGCTCACAGGGGTCTCTCGCGATCTGGTTATGTCTGGGCTGACGTCTGAGGCGGCATTTGTCAGTAAACCGTTGGTCATTCGGTTTCCTGCAGGCACTGCATCACATAGGCCAGGGCCTTGGCCAGATGCTTTTGCACGGAACTGTCGGAGATCCCCAGGTGGCGCGCGACCTCGGCGTGGGTCATGCCCTCCAGGCGGTTGAGCCGAAATACCTGACGGGTACGCTCGGGCAGTTCGCCAAGGATCGCCTGCAAGCGGCGCAGGTGCTGCTCGCGGGCGGCCTGCTCCTCGAGCCCGGGGCGCTCCTCGACGATGCCCTCCAGGGCTTCGTGGGGCACCAGGTCGGTCTTGCGCCGCTGTTGCTGGCGCACGTGGTCCACCATCAGGTTGTGCGCGGTGCGGTACAGGTAGGCCTGGGCATTGTCGATCGGGTCGACGCGCTGCTGCTCGGCCAGGCGCAGGAAGCTGTCCTGCACCAGGTCGGCGGCCAACTGCGGGTCGCGCACCTTGCGCGAGAGCAGGCCCTGAAGATTTTTCGCGTGCTTGAGAAACAGCCGCTTGAGGTCTAACTCCGCCACACGCACTCCATGGGGTGGTCGCAAGGTGGCGGTATGCTACTTGTTGTTGAGAATCAGTTGCAAGAATCCAAATTACTCGAACAAGGCATCCAGCGCCTGTTCCAGGCGGGTAACGGCGATCACCTGCAAGCCGGCGGGCGACTCCTTGGGCGCGTTGCCCTTGGGCACGATGGCGCGCTTGAAGCCATGCTTGGCGGCTTCCTTCAGGCGCTCCTGGCCGCTGGGCACCGGGCGCACCTCGCCCGACAGGCCGATCTCGCCGAACACCAGCAGGCCGTGGGCCAGCGGGCGGTTGCGCAGGCTCGACATCACCGCCGCCAGCAGCGCCAGGTCGGAGGCGGTCTCCAGCACCTTGACCCCGCCGACCACGTTGAGGAACACGTCCTGGTCGTGGGTGGGGATGCCGCCGTGGCGGTGCAGCACCGCCAGCAGCATGGCCAGGCGGTTCTGGTCCAGGCCCAGGGTGACCCGCCGCGGGTTGGCCAGGTGGCTGTCGTCGACCAGCGCCTGGACCTCCACCAGCATTGGCCGGGTGCCTTCCCAGGTGGCCATGACCACGCTGCCGGGCACTTCTTCCTGGGTGCGGTTGAGGAAGATCGCCGAGGGGTTGGACACCTCCTTCAGGCCACGGTCGGTCATGCCGAAGACGCCCAGTTCGTTGACCGCGCCGAAGCGGTTCTTCACCGCCCGCAGCAGGCGCAGGCGGCCATCGGACTCGCCCTCGAAATACAGCACGGTGTCGACCATGTGCTCGAGCACCCGCGGGCCGGCCAGCGAGCCTTCCTTGGTGACATGGCCAACCAGGAAGATCGCCGTGCCGCTCTGCTTGGCGTAGCGCACCAGCAGCGCGGTGCTCTCGCGCACCTGGGCCACCCCGCCCGGCGCCGATTGCAGTTGCTCGGTGAAGATGGTCTGGATCGAGTCGATCACCATCACCCGCGGTTTTTCCTGGCGGGCGGTGGCGATGATGGTCTCGATGCAGGTTTCGGTCATGACCTTGAGCTGGTCCTGGGGCAGGCCCAGGCGGCGCGAGCGCATGGCCACCTGCTGCTGCGATTCCTCGCCGGTGACGTACAGCGCCGGCATGTGCACGGCGATGTTGCACAAGGTCTGCAGCAGGATGGTCGACTTGCCGATGCCGGGGTCGCCGCCGATCAGCACCACCGAGCCATCCACCAGGCCGCCGCCGAGCACGCGGTCGAGTTCGGTGCTGCTGGTGGTGAAGCGCGGGATCTCCTCGACGCTGACCTCGGCCAGGGTCTTGATCTGCGCCTGCTGCCCGGTCCAGCCGGCACGCCCGCTGGGCGCCGCGGCGCCGCCGCTTTCGATCATGGTCTCGACCAGGGTGTTCCAGGCCCCGCACTCGCCGCACTGGCCAGCCCATTTGGGAAAGGTCGCGCCACACTCGGTGCAGCCATACAAACGCTTGGCCTTGGCCATGGGCGGGGTCTCCTGGAAAAAACCGCCATGATAGCCGAACGCGGACGTGTCCCGGAGCCGTTACCGAGCGACAAAACTATTCGATCTAAGTGCAGTCTGTAGCTGCGAATGTCACGCATGAAGCGTTTTAGTGGCTTACACTGCGTTTACCTCTCCATTCGTAACAAAGGAATACAGCATGGGCATGCTCAGTGAATTCAAGGCCTTCGCGGTCAAGGGAAATGTCGTCGACATGGCGGTGGGTATCATCATCGGCGCGGCCTTCGGCAAGATCGTCTCGTCGTTCGTCGGCGACGTGATCATGCCACCGATCGGCATGCTCATCGGCGGGGTCGACTTCAGCGACCTGGCCATCACCCTCAAGGCCGCCCAGGGTGATGTGCCGGCCGTGGTCCTGGCCTATGGCAAGTTCATCCAGACCATCCTCGACTTCATCATCGTCGCCTTCGCCATCTTCATGGGCGTGAAGGCGATCAACCGCCTCAAGCGCGAAGAGGCCGTGGCCCCGAGCGCGCCGCCGGTGCCGAGCGCCGAAGAAACCCTGCTGACGGAAATTCGCGACCTGCTCAAGGCGCAGAATCGCCAGCCCTGAGGCATACGCAGCGGCCACACGGCACAAAGGCGACCCGAGGGTCGCCTTTGTCGTCAAGCACGAGCGAAAACGTTACTTCTTTTTACGCACATACAGGACCAGATTGTGGTCCACCAGCTCGAAACCGTGTTCGGCCACGATCTCCTTCTGGCGCCGCTCGATCTCGGCATCCATGAATTCGATGACTTCGCTGGTATCCACGTTGACCATGTGGTCGTGGTGGCCACCGTCCGCCAATTCGAATACCGCGTGGCCGCCGTCGAAGTTGTGGCGAACCACCAGACCCGCCGCTTCGAACTGGGTCAGGACGCGATACACGGTTGCCAGACCAACGTCCTCGCCAGCCTCCATCAGTGCCTTGTAGACATCCTCGGCACTCATGTGACGCTGCTCGGTGGAGTCGAGCATCTGAAGAATCTTGACCCGAGGCAGGGTTACCTTCAGGCCCGCTTTGCGCAATTCGCTATTTTCAACCATGGTCAGCTTTCTCGCCGATGCTGCTTCGCAGCTTCTCTTAATACGGGTATGATCGGGGTTTACGTTGTCCAGCCAAGATAGTGGAAGTCGCCCACCGATGCAAAACACCAAGCTCTTGCTAACCAGCCTCACCCTCGTGGGACTGCTCGCACTCGCCGGTTGCTCGTTTCCCGGGGTTTACAAAATCGACATCCAGCAGGGCAATGTCGTCACGCAGGACATGATAGACCAATTGCGCCCGGGAATGACCCGCCGGCAAGTAAGGTTTATCATGGGCAACCCACTGCTGCAGGACACCTTCCACACCAATCGCTGGGACTACCTGTACAGCCTGCAGCCAGGCGGCGGCGAGCGTCAGCAGGAACGCATGAGCGTGTTCTTCAACGACAGCGACCAACTGGTCAACCTGTCCGGCGACTTCATGCCGGGCGTCAGCCGCGACCAGGAAATCCTCGGTGGCAGCAGCGACACCACCGTCAGCCCGAGCCAGCAGCCGAGCCAGGAAAAACCGGCCAAGGCAGGTTCGTTGGAAGATACCCTGCAAAAAGAAATCGACAACGTCGAGACCACCCCGGTGCCGACCCCAGCACCGTTGGAAACCGCCCCGCAGTAAACGCGGCGCGACGAAAAAGCCCGGACCAGGTCCGGGCTTTTTATTGCCTGCAACAAGCGTCAGCCTTCGCGCGCGGCCCTGGCCTTGGCTGCGCGCCGCTTGCGCGCCTCCAGCGGGTCGACCAGCAAGGGCCGATAGACCTCCAGCCGCTCCCCCGCCTGCACCTGGCGAGCCGCCGGATCACTGACCAGCTTGCCGAAAATCCCCACCGGGCAATGCGCCAGGTCCAGCCCCGGCACCTGTTCGGCCAGGCCCGACAGGCGCAGCGCCGCGCTCACCGAGGTCCCCGCAGGCACTTCGCAGGCCAGCAGCCACTGACGCTCGGCCGTGGCATAGACCACCTCGATGGCGATGGCCGTCTCAGCCATAAAGCTGCTTGGCGCGCTGGCAGAAGGCATCGACCATGGTGTTGGCCGCCTGGTTGAACAGCGGCCCCAGGGTCGCGCGCACCAACGCGCCGGCGTAGTCGAACGACAGGTCCAGGCTGATCTTGCAGGCCTTCTCGCCCAATGGCTTGAACACCCACAGCCCGTGCAGCTGGGTGAAGGGCCCTTCTTCGAGGTTCATCTCGATCGACTGCCCCGGCACCAGCACGTTGCGCGTGACGAACTGCTGGCTCATGCCCCCCTTGGCCACCTCGAGCTTCGCGCGCATGTGCGTGTCGCTGGCCTCGATCACCGTCGAGGCCGAACACCAGGGCAGGAAGTCCGGGTAGCCGGCCACATCGTTGACCAGGTCGTAGAGCGCCTGGGCAGGGTATGGCAGCAGGGCGGAGCGTTGAATATGGGTAGTCATCCAGGCGTCACTTCCAAACGGGGCGGCGGCGCACGACAGCGCCATGAAAAACCGTTCCGCGCGGCGGAACGAGGCCTGTATTGTCCGGGATTCACCGAACAGGCTCAAGCGCACCTAAACCCCATAGCCGAGCACGCACTGACTGCCTATAATGCCGCCCCTATGGCTAAGCAAAAGAAACATCCGACCGGGACCATCGCGCAGAACAAAAAGGCGCGACACGATTACTTCATCGAACACAAGTTCGAGGCCGGGCTGGTCCTGTCCGGTTGGGAAGTAAAGAGCCTGCGGGCCGGCAAGGCGCACCTGACCGACAGCTACGTGCTGCTCAAGGATGGCGAAGCCTGGCTGTTCGGCAGCCACATCACCCCGCTGACCACCGCCAGCACCCACGTCATCGCCGACCCCATCCGCACCCGCAAGCTGCTGCTGAACAAGCGCGAGCTCGAGCGCCTGGAAGCGGCCGTGGCGCAGAAGGGCTACACCTGCGTGGCGATGTCGCTGTACTGGAGCAAGCACCTGATCAAGTGCGAAATCGCGCTGGGCAAGGGCAAGAAGGAGTTCGACAAGCGCGATACCGTGCGCGAGCGCGACTCCAACCGCGAGCTGCAGCGCACCATGCGCAACAAGGGCAAGGAAGAGTAATTCCCGCCCAGCTCGGTCACTGTAGGAGCGGCCTCGTGTCGCGATAGGGCTGCGAAGCAGCCCCCCGACGATCTTGAGTGGTACAAAGATCCCGAGGCCGCTGCGCGCCCTTTTCGCGGCACAAGGCCACTCCTACAAGACCCGCGCCTGCCGCGTCTCAGCGCCCGCTGCGCCGCTCCGCCCGCGCTACCCGTTGGGCCTCCTGCTGCGCCTCCTGCAGCACCTCCTGCACATACAGGATGTGCCGGCTCGACACCTCCCGCGCATCGTCCGCCCGCCCCTCGACAATCGCCAGATACAGCTCGCGATGCTGGCTGATCAGCATGTCGCGGGTCTCGCTGCGTTGCTGGTACATGCCGCCGATGTTGGTCACCACGTTGCGCTTGAGCAGGTCGAACAGCCCGCGGATAGTGTGCAGCAGCACCGCGTTGTGGCTGGCCTCGGCAATGGCCAGGTGGAAACGCGCATCGGCGGCGCCCTCCTCTGCCCGGTCGACCTCGCCAACGCGGTTGTAACAGTCCTGCAGGGCGTCGAACGCCGTCTTCAAGCGCTGCCGATCAGGCTCGGTGGCGCGCTGCGCGGCGTAATAGGCGCAGGACGCCTCCAGGGTATGACGAAACTCCAGCAGGTCGCGCTGCGCCTCGGGGCTGCCTTCGAGCAACTTGAGCAGCGGGTCGCTGAAGGTCGAGCCCAGCGACTCGGCCACATAGTTGCCACCGCCCTGGCGACTGACCAGCAACCCCTTGGCCACCAGCTTCTGGATCGCCTCGCGCAGCGATGGGCGGGACACGCCGAACTGCTCGGCCAAGGCACGCTCGGCCGGCAGGCGCTGGCCTGAGGTGAGGGTGCCCTCGAGAATCATCCCTTCCAACCGATCGACGATGTCGTCGGACAGGCGCCGCTGGCGGACCTGATCAAAAACCATCACATGCTCTCCACGAACCCCGGGGTGCGGATCCGGGGGCCGCCTATTCTGCGCCTATCGCGCCCAGGCCGACACCCATCAGATAGCGATTTTCAGCACCGCGCAGATGCCCGCTCATCGGCATCCGACCAAAGTTTTCCCCAGGACAAATTGACACACCCGCAATGGCGCTCTTAACCTAGCGACCAGTCATTGTAAATTGGTCTTACCAATTATCCAATGCCAGTGCCTGACCAACAACAATTAGGGGCCACCCCATATGCAAACCTGGCAACAACTCTATAGCCCGCTTGGTAGTCTTGGCCTGTCCGCACTGGCGGCGGTCATCCCCATCGTGTTCTTCTTCCTCGCCCTCGCCGTGTTCCGCCTCAAAGGCCACGTCGCTGGCAGCATCACCCTGGCGCTGTCGATCCTGGTGGCCATCTTCGCCTTCCAGATGCCTGTCGACATGGCCCTGGCCGCCGCCGGCTACGGCTTCCTCTACGGCCTGTGGCCGATTGCCTGGATCATCGTCGCGGCGGTGTTCCTCTACAAACTCACGGTCAAGAGCGGCCAGTTCGAAGTGATCCGCAGCTCGGTGCTGTCCATCACCGACGACCAGCGCCTGCAAGTGCTGCTGATCGGCTTCTGCTTCGGTGCCTTCCTCGAAGGCGCGGCCGGCTTCGGCGCGCCGGTGGCGATCACCGCCGCGCTGCTCGTGGGCCTGGGCTTCAACCCGCTGTACGCCGCCGGCCTGTGCCTGATCGCCAACACCGCGCCGGTGGCCTTCGGTGCCCTGGGCATCCCGATCATCGTCGCTGGGCAAGTCACTGGCATCGACGCCTTCCACATCGGCGCCATGACCGGCCGCCAGCTGCCGCTGCTGTCGCTGTTCGTGCCGTTCTGGCTGGTGTTCATGATGGATGGCCTGCGCGGCGTGAAAGAAACCTGGCCCGCCGCGCTGGTGGCCGGCCTGAGCTTCGCCGTCACCCAGTACTTCACCTCCAACTTCATCGGCCCGGAACTGCCGGACATCACCTCGGCCCTGGCCAGCCTGATCGCCCTGACCCTGTTCCTGAAGGTCTGGCAGCCCAAGCGCGCGTTCAGCGAAGCCAAGGGCAGCGTCGGCGCCGCGGTGGCGCAAGCGAGTGGCAGCCAGCCTTCGCCGTACAGCTTCGGCGAGATCTTCAAGGCCTGGTCGCCGTTTTTGATCCTCACCGTGCTGGTGACCATCTGGACCCTCAAGCCATTCAAGGCAGCCTTCGCCCCAGGCGGGGCGATGTACAACTTGGTGTTCAACTTCGCCATCCCGCACCTCGACCAACTGGTGATCAAGACCGCGCCGATCGTCACCGCGCCAACCGCCATGCCGGCGGTGTTCAAGCTCGACCCGGTCTCCGCCACCGGCACCGCGATCTTCCTCTCGGCGCTGATCTCCATGGCGGTGCTGAAAATCAACTTCAAAACTGGTCTGACCACTTTGAAAGAGACCTTCTGGGAACTGCGCTGGCCGATCCTGTCGATCGGCATGGTGCTGGCTTTCGCCTTCGTCACCAACTACTCGGGCATGTCCTCGACCATGGCCCTGGTACTGGCCGGCACCGGTGCGGCGTTCCCGTTCTTCTCGCCGTTCCTGGGCTGGCTGGGCGTGTTCCTGACCGGCTCCGACACCTCGTCCAACGCCCTGTTCAGCTCGCTGCAGGCCACCACCGCGCACCAGATCGGGGTCAACGACACCCTGCTGGTGGCCGCCAACACCAGCGGCGGCGTGACCGGCAAGATGATCTCGCCGCAGTCGATCGCCGTGGCCTGCGCCGCCACCGGCCTGGTCGGCAAGGAATCCGACCTGTTCCGTTTCACCGTCAAGCACAGCCTGTTCTTCGCCACCATCGTCGGCCTGATCACCCTGGTTCAGGCCTATTGGCTGACCGGCATGCTGGTTCATCACTAAAGTGAAAGGGCCCGGGCGCGACCAGCGCCCGGGATCTTCCTTCAACCCACGCTGCGAGAATCCATGATCATTTCCGCCTCCACCGACTATCGCGCCGCGGCCCAACGCAAGCTGCCTCCTTTCCTGTTCCACTACGCCGACGGCGGCGCCTACGCCGAGCACACCCTGCGCCACAACGTCTCGGACCTGGCCAGCATCGCCCTGCGCCAGCGGGTGCTGAACAACATGTCCGAGCTCAGCCTCGAGACCAAGCTGTTCGACGAGACCCTGAGCATGCCCGTGGCCCTGGCCCCGGTCGGCCTCACCGGCATGTACGCTCGTCGCGGCGAAGTGCAGGCCGCCCGCGCCGCCGCCGCCCACGGCATCCCCTTCACCATGTCCACCGTGTCGGTGTGCCCGATCGAAGAAGTGGCCCCGGCCATCGACCGGCCGATGTGGTTCCAGCTGTACGTGCTCAAGGACCGTGGCTTCATGCGCAACGCCCTGGAGCGGGCCAAGGCCGCCGGGGTGAAGACCCTGGTGTTCACCGTCGACATGCCGGTGCCCGGCGCGCGCTACCGCGATGCCCACTCGGGCATGAGCGGCCCGAACGCGCCACTGCGCCGCGTGTGGCAGGCCATGACCCACCCGCAATGGGCCCTGGACGTCGGCCTGCTCGGCCGCCCGCACGACCTGGGCAACATCTCCAAGTACCGTGGCAACCCCACGGGCCTGGCCGACTACATCGGCTGGCTGGGCAACAACTTCGACCCGTCCATCTCCTGGAAGGACCTGGAGTGGATTCGCGAATTCTGGGACGGCCCGATGATCATCAAGGGCATCCTCGACGCCGACGACGCCCGCGACGCGGTCAAGTTCGGCGCCGACGGCATCGTCGTCTCCAACCACGGCGGCCGCCAGCTCGACGGCGTGCTGTCCAGCGCCCGCGCCCTGCCGGCGATCGCCGACGCGGTGAAGGGCGACATCAAGATCCTCGCCGACTCCGGCATCCGCAGCGGCCTCGACGTGGTGCGCATGATCGCCCTGGGCGCCGACACCGTGCTGATCGGCCGCGCCTTCCTCTATGCCCTGGCCACCCATGGCGAGGCCGGGGTGAAGAACCTGCTGGAGCTGTTCGAGAAAGAAATGCGCGTGGCCATGGTGCTGACCGGCGCCAAGTCCATCAGCGAGATCACCCGCGACTCGCTGGTCCGCGAACTGGGCGCCTGAGCGCCCGCCAACGCCTGATTGCCCGGGGCACGCCGCGCGCCAGACGCCGCGGCCCCACGAGGAGACTGCATGAGCCTGCCCGCCGCGTTCCTGCGTGATGCCGAGCGCCTGATCCCCGCCGAACGCCGCTTCGACGACCCCACCTCGACCCTGGCCTTCGGCACCGACGCCAGCTTCTACCGGCTGATTCCCAAGCTGGTGGTGCGTGTCGAGTCCGAGGACGAAGTGGTCGAACTGATCAAGCTGGCCCAGCGCGACCGGGTGCCGGTGACCTTCCGCGCCGCCGGCACCAGCCTGTCTGGCCAGGCCATCAGCGACTCGGTGCTGATCGTGCTCGGCGATAACTGGAACGGTAAGGAGATTCGCGGCCAGGGCGAACAGATCCGCCTGCAGCCTGGGGTGATCGGCGCCCAGGCCAATGCCTGGCTGGCGCCCTATGGCCGCAAGATCGGCCCGGACCCAGCCTCGATCAACGCCTGCAAGATCGGCGGCATCGTCGCCAACAACGCCAGCGGCATGTGCTGCGGCACCGCGCAGAACACCTACCACACCCTGGCTGGCCTGCGCCTGGTGCTGGCCGACGGCACCCGCCTGGACAGCGAAGACCCGGCCAATGTCGCCGCCTTCGAAAACAGCCATGCCGATCTGCTGGCAGCGCTCGCCCGCCTTGGTCGCGAGACCCGCGCCAATACCGAACTGGCCGACCGCATCCGGCACAAATACCGCCTCAAGAACACAACCGGTCTGTCACTCAATGCACTGGTGGACTACGACCAGCCCCTCGATATCCTCCAGCACCTGCTGGTCGGCTCCGAAGGCACCCTCGGCTTCATCAGCGCGGTCACCTACGACACCGTGCCCGACCACCCGCACAAGGCCAGCGCGCTGCTGGTGTTCCCCAGCGTCGAAAGCTGCTGCCGCGCCGTGACCGTGCTCAAGCGCCAGCCGGTGTCGGCGGTGGAACTGCTCGACCGCCGCAGCCTGCGCTCGGTGCAGGCCATGCCGGGCATGCCCGGCTGGGTCAAGGACCTGTCGGCCAACGCCTGCGCCCTGCTGATCGAGTGCCGCGCCGCCAGCCAGAGCCTGCTGCACGAACAGCTCGAGCAGGTGATGGCGTCCATCGCCGACTACCCGCTGGAACAGAAGGTCGCGTTCAGCGAAGACCCAGCGGTGTACAACCAGCTATGGAAAATCCGCAAGGACACCTTCCCCGCCGTCGGCGCCGTGCGCCAGACCGGCACCACGGTGATCATCGAGGACGTCACCTTCCCCATCGAGCAACTGGCCGAAGGCGTCAACCGCCTGATCCAGCTGTTCGACAAGCACCGCTACGACGAGGCGATCATTTTCGGCCACGCCCTGGAAGGCAACCTGCACTTTGTCTTCACCCAGGGCTTCAACAGCGCCGAGGAGGTGGCCCGCTACCAGGCCTTCATGGACGACGTGGCGCAACTGGTGGCGGTGGAGTTCGGTGGCTCGCTCAAGGCCGAGCACGGCACCGGGCGCAACATGGCGCCGTTCGTGGAGCTGGAGTGGGGCCACGATGCCTACCAGCTGATGTGGCAGCTCAAGCGCCTGCTCGACCCCAACGGCATCCTCAACCCCGACGTGGTGCTGAGCGAAGACCCCGACATCCACCTGAAGAACCTCAAGCCGCTGCCCGCCGCCGACGAGATCGTCGACAAGTGCATCGAGTGCGGTTTTTGCGAACCGGTGTGCCCATCCAAGGGCCTGACCCTCAGCCCACGCCAGCGCATCGTCATGTGGCGCGACATCCAGGCCAAGCAACGCGCCGGCCTGGACACCCGCGAACTGCTGCAAACCTACCAGTACCAAGGCCTCGACACCTGCGCCGCCACCGGCCTGTGCGCCCAGCGCTGCCCGGTGGGCATCAACACCGGCGAACTGGTGAAGAAGCTGCGCGCCCAGGCCGCCGACCACACCAAGGCCGCCGACTGGCTGGCCGAGCATTTCCACACAGCCCTGAGCGGCGCGCGCTTCACCCTCACCGCCGCCAACACCGCCCGCAAGCTGCTCGGCGCCCCACGCCTCGGGCGTTTCAGTGCATCACTGAGCAAGGCCAGCAAAGGCCGCCTGCCCCAGTGGACCCCGGCCATGCCCCAGCCGTTGCGCACGATGGACTTCGGCCCAGCGAGCAACGACGCCCGGCCCCGCGTGGTCTACCTCGCCGCCTGTGTTTCGCGCGTGATGGGCCCCGCCTATGCCGACCGCGAGCAGAGCTCGCTGCTCGACAAGACCCGCGCCCTGCTGGAAAAGGCCGGCTACCAGGTGGTGTTCCCCGACAACGCCGACAGCCTGTGCTGCGGCCAGCCGTTCGCCTCCAAGGGCTACCCCGAGCAAGCCGAGCACAAGCGCCAGGAACTGATCACCGCGCTGCTGCACGCCAGCCGCGGCGGCCTCGACCCGATCTACTGCGACACCAGCCCCTGCACCCTGCGCCTGGTGCAGGACCTGGGCGAAACCCGGCTCGACCTATACGACCCGGTGCGTTTCATCCGCACCCATCTGCTGGACAAGCTGGAGTTCACCCCCCAGGACGCCCCGGTGGCCGTGCACGTGACCTGCAGCACCCAGCACCTGGGCGAAAGCCAGGCGCTGATCGACCTGGCGCGGCGCTGCAGCAAGCAGGTGGTGATCCCCGAAGGCATCCACTGCTGCGGCTTCGCCGGCGACAAGGGCTTCACCACACCCGAGCTCAACGCCCACTCGCTGCGCACGCTCAAGGACGCGGTGCAGTATTGCGAGGAAGGGATCTCCACCAGCCGCACCTGCGAGATCGGCTTGTCGAGCCATAGCGGCATCGACTACCACGGGCTGGTGTACCTGGTGGACCGGGTGACCCGAGCGCGCAAGGCCTGACATCGCGCCAACCGCTTCGCCAGCAAAGCTGGCTCCTACCTGCTCACGGCAGACTGTAGGAGCCGGCTTGCCGGCGAACCGCCTGCAGACCTTTCGTACCGGTCATTCAGCCCCGGCTGAATAGCCGCGCGTTCCTCCCAGTGGCATCGTTCGATGCCTCGGCTCCTGGCTCCACGGGGCCCGGCAAGGGAAGCACGCATGCAAGTCGACAAGACCTATCGAGTCATTACCCCGCACGGCGTTGTCTTCGACGTGAGCGAGTTGGCGATTGCGCCGGAGCAATGCTGTCACCTGCGTACCTTGAGCTTGCCGTTCGTGCACAAGGGGCATTACCAGGTCGTCGAAAAAGTGGCGCAGCTGTACGACAGGATGCTGCCCGGCAAGTTGCCGTGCCATATGCGGGTCGCCGTGTCGCGGCCACTTAGTCGTTTGCAGGGGGATCGGTTGAATGAGCAGCGCCACGACATCTCGGACCTGTTCAGCACAGCAATGGGACAAGCGGTGAGCACACTAGTGGGGGGACCTATGGGGCTCACCGCCGGTTTAATTGCCGGCGGCGTAACAAAAACCGCGGCAAACCAATTGGCCAGAAGCCGGCTACCAACGTTTCATGCCAGTGATGTACTGGTTTTACTCTTTGCCCGGGTGAACGGTGGCATAGGCCCACAAACATCCTCCGTACTCCTCATACTCTGACGACACCATGAACGACCTCTATTTCCTCGCTTGCTTGATGATCGTGGGCGTCTTTCTCGACTGGGCCGTCAAATCAAGCACCATCAGATGCGTACTCTGCTTCGCGCTCACGGCCACAGGTATCACCGCCTGTACGCAGCTTGGCCAACAGGAAGTGCTGCATCTGCATGGCGGGCAGTGGGCAAGCCTGTGCTTGCTCGTAGGTCAACGGCTGCTTTTCAAACGATCGCGCTATTTTCGTGAAGATGACGAGTAACGACGTCCAAGGCGCAAACGTAGGAGCGGGCTTGCCCCGCGATACAGCCCTTGCATCGCCGTCCCGCACCAGCGCCCCCTCACGCCGATTGAACCCTCACCCACTGTCGACCGTCCACCGTTCAGGCCCACCTCCAGAGGCCTGCACAAGGAGATTCCCATGAAAGGCACTGCGCTATCCGCCCTGTTCGCGGCCGCGACCCTGCTGGCCTCGCCTGTGTTCGCCGCCGATGACCTGTGCGCCATCAACCTGCAGAAGATCGACGACAGCATGGCCACCGTCGGCGCCACCTCCGAAGGCCTGGACAAGGCCATCACCGAGCACGTCGACAAAGCCAAGGCCGCCCAGGCCGCCGGTGACAACAAGGAGTGCATCGCCATCACCAGCAAGGTGCTCGAACGCCTGGAAAAAACCGAGAAAGGCAGCGGCTCGGCCGGTGGCAGCGGCAGCTGATGCAGCGCCGGGCGGCCCGCCTGTCGACGCCGCCCGCGCAAAGGCGTATACTCCACCTCGCATCCTGTAAAAGGGACGCCAGCTAGAGCTGAGTGTGGGGCCGATTAGGATTCGACGCCGGTAGCGAAACTCTAGGTGCATGCCGAGTTGGTAACAGAACTCGTAAATCCACTGTTGCAACTTTCTATAGTTGCCAATGACGAAAACTACGAGGGCTACGCTCTCGCTGCGTAAGCAGCTGAGCCCGCTCTCCTGGTAGCTTCGGCTCCAGCAATCATCAGGGGATGCCTGTAAACCCGAAATGATTGTCATACAGAACAGGATCGTCGTGCAGCACGTTGGGGGCGAAGCGACTAAAACTTACCCAACTCGTCCAAAGCACCCTGCCCGTCGGGCGGCTGCGGATTAACTCAGTAGACACGGCTAAGCATGTAGTACCGACAGCGGAGTACTGGCGGACGGGGGTTCAAATCCCCCCGGCTCCACCAAATGATCAAACAAAGACGTCCACGGACGTCTTTTTTTGTGCCTGCGAGCCAGTAAAAACGCGGCTTCCAGCGCTTTTGCTGGTCTTTGGAGAGTTTTTGAGTTCCAGCCATTCGGGTATTCCAGACGGTATTCCAGCCCATCCGGTGCTAATCTTTGGAATACCGAATCAGTGCTTGAGGACAATCTCATGCCTGCTCAAAACCTCCGCCTCTCCGATCGACAGCTCAAGGGAGTCAAACCGGCGTCCAAGGATTACGTCCTTACCGACGGTGACGGTTTGCAGCTCCGCGTACGCAGCAACGGCTCGTTGCTGTGGAATTTCAACTACCGCGAACCGGTGACCAAGAAGCGCATCAACATCGGCTTCGAGACCTATCCCGAACTGTCACTGGCGAATGCACGAAAGAAGGCAGTAGAAGCACGCGAGTTGCTCGCCCAAGGCATCGACCCGAAGGTGCAGCGCAATACGCTGAATGAAGCCAAGCGCGCAGAAACGGAACACACCTTCGAGAACGTGGCCACCGCCTGGTTCGAGCTCAAGAAAGACTCGATGACCCCGGCCTATGCCGAGGACATTTGGCGGTCGCTCACGCTGCATGTATTCCCCGACTTGAGAACAACACCGCTGACCAAAATCACCGCGCCGATGGTGATCGCATTGCTTCGCCCAATAGAAGCGAAAGGCAGCCTGGAGACGGTCAAGCGTCTCAGCCAGCGGCTAAACGAGATCATGACCTACGGCGTAAACTCCGGCCTGATCTTCGCCAACCCGCTCAGCGGCATCAGGGCAGTCTTCAAGAAGCCCAAAAAAGAGAACATGGCTGCGCTTCCGCCCGAAGAACTCCCCGAGCTCATGCTGGAGATCGCGAACGCCAGCATCAAACGCACGACCCGTTGCCTGATCGAATGGCAGTTGCACACGATGACTCGCCCCGCCGAGGCGGCGACTACTCGCTGGGCAGACATTGACTTTGAAAGGCGCGTTTGGACCATCCCAGCAGAGCGGATGAAGAAGCGCCGCCCACACAGCATTCCTTTGAGTGATCACGCTGTCGCGTTGTTGGAGTCATTGACGACACACAGCGGCCATCGCGAATACGTCTTCCCGGCCGATAGAAATCCGCGCACCCACGCCAATAGCCAAACCGCCAACATGGCGTTGAAACGCATGGGCTTCCAAGATCGGTTGGTCAGCCACGGCATGCGCTCGATGGCCAGCACCATCTTGAATGAACATGGGTGGGACCCGGAGCTCATCGAGGTGGCACTGGCGCACGTCGATAAGGATGAGGTGCGGAGCGCCTACAACCGAGCCGACTACATCGAGCGCCGGCGACCCATGATGGCTTGGTGGAGTGAGTTCATCCAGAAAGCCGCGACCGGTAGCCTTCTCGCGTCTGCTTACGGCCGAGTCCGCTAGGACCAGGGAGATGCAATTGCGGTAATGCCCTCCCTGAAAATGCACTGAAACGCAATCAGGAGAATCTGCTGGGCGGTTAGTAACTAGGCTTTATAGCTGCGCCGACTCAGCCTACAATCCGTCTCCCAGGCAGGATGGCAATCAGCCATATCCGGAACGCCTGATCACCTGTCGCATTTCTCACTCTGGCTCAAGGAAGTAGGCTGTCGATGTCAAAATTCAAACGCGAACATAACTATGGCTATCTGAATTTTTTCGAGATTGAGAAGAGTGGGCTTTATCGAGTCCAGAGAAAGTCAACAGGTGAGGAGATAATCTCCAAGAATTTTGGACTAGGGACCACCGAGGTGTTTCGCGCCCTTGCAGCCTGGGTCAAAGGAAGAGGATTTAAGGAAACAGCGCCCTGGCCAAGTCAAGGTGACTCTGGAAACGATCCAGTGATGTGTTACTGCCGAGAAATCAAAGAGTTTCCGAACGGCGACTTCATGGTAGTACTGTGGAAGCACGACCCTACCGACACTAAAGGGTTCAGAGGATTAGAATTAGGCAGCGATGGTAATCCGACAGGGAACTACATTACCAATGGCGCCTCAAGCACCGGCGAGAACTATGTATGGGGCCACCCATGCTATTACTGGATCGTACCAAGTAAGAACTCAGTAGTCTCCATAAAGTTCGACGACTCTAAATGCGATTCCGAGCTAATGCAAAAATGGGTTAATTACTGCGTCAGGTACCGCCTAAAATTCCCTGGGTACAATTCACGCCAACCGGGCGAATCAGAAACCCGAATTACTTTTAGCACTCCTCAGAACCCGGAAACATACAACCTTCTATACCGATTCAACACCAACATCAAAATATTTAAAACCAGCGAAGAATACCTCGAACAAATATGCGAATCCACTAGATACATGCTGTTGCGTAACGAAGTAGTAGTTAGCGACGGAGCGAAAAATCTAGAAATGAATACTGCAATTTCCACACGCGACGGACTTGACAAAGCCAACATTGAAATGTTTGGCTTTTTCCAGACATTTATGGAAAAGTTCTTCCCTAGCCAAAAGGGATCAGACGACAACGTCAGGAAAGTGGAAATTAAGCTTGAGGCCACACCATCGTTATCTCAAATTAAAGAGCTGATGACATATTCTTCAAGCTTCAGCGAAGGAAGCTGGGCTGACATAATTTTTATTGACGAAAATGAAAATAGCACCTCTATTAAACATCACCGTATCGTGGAACGCGTTATCCTACCACCGACCATTGATGCTTACAGCTGCGACCAGCTCTACAAAGTAGTCTCCGAGGCGCGGGCCTCCTATTTACCTTTAGCAGACATACCCGCAACTGCAGTTGAACCTCAAGAGCTAGCTTTCGGTACTAACGGATGAAAGCCATTGTCGCTTGCTTCATAATTCCGATAATTTTGCTTATCTTCGGGATTGACATTAACAAAGAACTTAGCCCCACCATACTTAGCCTACTTGTGGGAATTGCAGGCGCAATTTTCACAATCATGAGTATCTGGGTGGCCTTTTTATACCCCAATGTCTTGAAAACGCTCAAAGGTGAAAATTTAGTCAATATAGACTTCTCTGCTGGCGGGGAGGAGACGTTACGACTGAAAGAAATAATAAGTGTTATCGTGCAATCAGCAACCACGATGATATTATCGATTATCATTATGGTAGTAATGTCAATACATCAAAAGTTTGGTTTCACAACCCAATTAGCAATACTAAAGTCCTGCCAGTTTGGGCTTGTATTTATTTCCGGACTGCAAATCTGCGCGTTGATAAGCACAATACGTATAAATCTTTCATTTATGGACGCCCTGGAAAATCAACGAAGCAAAAGAGCCAAAGACTGGGATGTATAGTTCAATCAATTTAAACTTCGAATCAGTGGCCAACAACGAGATTCTGCAGGGCATTTCGGCTTCAATATTTTTTATTTAATCAGAGCATCACAAACCCTACGAATGGCCTAATTTGAATTTTCGTAGCCTCATGCTCACCCGCGGGTCCATCCAAACAGGGCTGCAAAGCCGCCCTGTTTGGATGGACCTCACCTAAAAAGATCAAAAGCACCACATCTGCCGCTGAGTGCTACGGTGTCCCGTACACGCCCAATGCCATTTTCAACCACAAAATCCAGCGGGCGAGTCGCTTGACCCCTCTGATTGCGGGCGTAGAAAAGACAGTGCGAAGGCTGTCGTTGACAGCACCCTAGGTGACCCGAACCTTAAAGGTCACGCCGCCCCCGCGGTGGTTCTCCCCAAGGGCGATTAGCATTCGGCAGCTCGCCCGGTCACTACCCATGTGATGGATGCTCTTACACGTATTGCGCTCGTGCGCCAGATACACCGTACCTCGCTGCCCAGCAGCAACCTATCCGCTTGGCCAAAACTTGCGCCAACCTGTGCCCGTCTCTTTCTTCTGGAAAGAGACGGGCACTTCTAACACTGCTGCAGCCCTGATTGCACATGGCTTTGCGGCAATCCCCCTCGTGACAATCGGCGTGACAAACGCCGATTTCACCAGCAACAGCCATGTAGATGATGGTGCCGCAGACCAAGGAATGGACTGCACCTGACTGACAGTCAGGCATGCCCCGGTCATCGCATTGCTGCTTGCACATGGCTCAGGATCTTCAGGCGCAGGTCTCGTCAGCCAGCGCTGCCTCCACCCGCCCACCGGTAACGGTGCTCAGGAGGCCAGATCATGAGATGCCCTTGCTCCCGGACGTAAGGAGCCGCCAGTCCCGCGCTAGAGGACATCCCCACAGGTCGCAGGGGCCTTGATCCCTGATAACACTCAACATTCTTGGCGGGATGACGTGGGGCGAGGATCGGAGACCAGGCGATGAGGTGATTCGACATGGCATTGGTGGGTAGAAGCGATGGCCGTAATTTCGGTTACGGCAGGCAGTTGAGCTATGCAGGGCCGCAGGCGCTGAAAGACATGTTCGGCGACGGCTACTACGGCACGGTCAAAGCACACTGTGATCGGTGGCAGGCATTCGTCAAATGGTGCCGCTCCGAACTGGGGCCCGGTATCAATGATGCTCGCCAGATTGATCGGAAGATATTGGCCGACTATGCGGCGTATTTGCGCGACGTGGTTAGGTGCGGTGACCTTGCTGTCAGCACCGCACAAAACCGCCTATCCAGCGTTAACAGGACTATGGCGGCGCTTCGCGGTGATCAGTACGTGAAGTTGCCCAGCCCGAGCAAGGCGCTGGGTATGCAGCGCACAGGGGTTCGACACTCGGTGCCACAAGGCCAACACCGCGATCAGGTTAAAGAGATCGTCAATGCGCTTTGCCGCCATCATCAGCTACGAGCAGCTGCGATCGTTTTGTTGGCACGAGCCACTGGCATGCGTTTACGTGAAGCCATCTTGGCTGACCTGCCACGGCTAAGCCGTGAGGCTAACCACCTAGGCAGGATTAACATACAGGATGGCACCAAGGGCGGCCGCGCCGGCGCCTCGGCACCACGTTGGATTTCGATGGATGAGCATGCTCTTGGCGCGCTTAGATTTGCAGAGCGGGTGTCGCCTGCAGGCAGCCACAACCTGATTGCGCCAGATGAAAGCTACTTTGACGTTCTACAGGACATCATCCGCCCGGCACGGGACATCCTGCATGCACAGAACCTCAAAGGCTTCCATGAGCTACGAGCGGCGTACGCATGTGAGCGCTATGAGCAGATCACCCAACACCCCGCGCCAATCAGTGGCGGCCAATGTTGCCAGGTAGATAGACACCTAGATCGTGAGGCCAGAAGGCAAATCAGCTATGAGCTGGGACACGGTCGGATCGACGTGGTCGCGGCCTACATTGGTGGGCGGGCATGAGTAAGCCATTCGACATGGAGCTGTTCTTGGCTGGAGTGCTGACCGGCTCACACGCAACCCGGCGACGCCATGTACGGCAGGCGAAAATCATCCAGGCTGAGATTGCAGAGCGGTGGCAGCGAGAAACGCCTTGGACTTGGCAGCGGAAGCATGTGATTTGGTTTCTCGAGAATCGCCTAGCCCGACGCAGCAATGCAACGCGGTATTACTACCTCCTAACCTTGCGACTGCTCGTTCGTCGCTTAGAAAAGTCATGGGTATGAATATGGGAAGCAAGAGCGTTGTGATCAGCAACTTGACTCACTACTCTGTTGAACGCAGCCGTATTAAAGCGCTCCCCCTATAGCCTGTGGCCTCATTCCGGAGGAGCAGGGCATCCAGGACCGTACCCCAGTGCCATCTGGACACAGCAAGAATGACCCGCCAAGATGCTCGTGATTGCCGCTGCAATCTCAAAAGACGTAAAGCCCCTCCATAAGCACTACTTACAATACGCAGTGCTTCCTGAATCAAGCCCACGGAAGATCAGATATGAGCGAATCCCCCTTCCTCAGATATAAAGACATGCTCGTCAACGACCACAGTGCCTCCGCCAAATGCCTGCGGTCAATCGTTTTGTCGATGGTCAGCCCTGATAGGTATGCGGTGACGGCAGCCGACCTCAGCGAGCTCAGCCAAGAACACTTTGAAGCAGCACAAGCCTTAATAGCCGTATTCAAAGCCGACTTTGAAAGGAACTGGGACACTAAGGGGGTGATTACCGAAATCAAAAAGCACTGGCCGGACTATATGAATGCTCCTTACGGTATATACCCGTTTCCGGATCCTGACACCATCTTCGTGCCAGATCAGGCCGAGCTGAGCGAGCATTTCCAACCCTTTTTTGGTATCGATCTCAACGCGGCAAACCCAGATTGGCATGGATATTTGACCATGCTGGGTCCGCTGGAGCCGACAGAGCATGAGAAAGTTGGCGAAGCGACCGAAGATACTGATTACCACTCCATTCTTTTGCACACCAATTGGATTGGCTTCAAGGTAGAGGAAGGGCGATACCGCCTGATGGGTGACCCACGCTATTTTTTCCTTCATAGGGACAACGAGCATCTGGAGGATCCTTATGTAGAGGCTCGCGAGCGTCTGGAGTCGCTGTATGCGGATCAAAAAGCTGCTTACACGGCGGCCAAAAAAATGTATGAAGAGTCGGGGTGGCTTTTCTCACCATCAGAACTGGCAGAGAATTACCCTCTGTACAACCTCAAGCGAATGGCGTTTGTTGAGCAAATCGGTGGCGTGGCTGATTTCTCGAAACTCCCCATTTCCAGCCTTAAGCTAGGCTATGCGCCGGTTGAAAACGGCAATATCACTGCTGGATACCCCATCAGTCCCGCTGGCCGTCCGTTTTATCATGTAGCCAGTGTGCCTGCGCATCATTACCAAAGCTGGGGCGCAGATCTGATCATGATGTTTTACGAGCCAGAGGAAGAGTTGGTTTTGTTTACGTTTTACAGCGAGCGCCTTGACGGGAATGGAGACGGATTTTATTAGGTTCTTCATGGAATCCCGTAAAAATGTAAGCAATCCATGAACCCCACCTACCGCGAAGAAGAAGTCTCAGTTACACATGTTCGCTGCATTGGATAATCCAGCGTGCCAGTGTCTGTCGTGGAATACCGTGCCGGCTCAGGACACTTTCAAAACGGTGCAGCGGCAAACCGCTACATCACCAACGTCGAAAAAGTCAGCACAGGCAATGCTAGTGTGGTGTTTCAGCGGCATTTCTGAAACACCACACTAAGACACAGCTATCCAACTTTCTTGGACTCTCAGGAGCCTGCTCGGTTTGATGCTAGTAACCCGAGATATCCGATGTAATTCAGTACTTAGGCAGCAGGCTGACTTGATTCCCTTATCTGCTTATACACCTCCTCCACCAGCAGACTCGCCAGCCCTTTGAATACTTTCTCATGCCGTAGCGCCTGGTCGGCCATGGCGCTATGGTTCTCCAAGGCGTCCACCACGGCATTGTTGAGCTTCGTTTCGTAGGCGCCGTTGGCAAAGGCATCCACCGTGTCGTTGGCCTGCGCCTGCTCCTGCAAGGTGGGGTCGCTCACCATCTTGCCAATCAACGTAGTGGCGTAGCCCTTGAAATCGGCATCCGACAGATTGCCTGAGAACACCTCGTTCATCTTCTTGATGATGGCCGACAGCCGGTCTTCCGGGTCGTCCCAGGCTTGCCCGCCGCCTGTACCCATGGGCTTCATCGGTTCGGCGGTGCCCGCCTCCATGTCCAGCTTGTGCTTTTGCTCGTTGACCACCTTGTAGCCCGCCAGCCGCACAGATTCATCCAGCGCCTCATCGCCTCCGGCCTTCCCCTGCAAGCGGGGCAACAGCATTCGGCAAAACGCATGCAGGCGTTCCAGGTCGGCATCGTCGTAGGAGCGCAGTTGCGACAGGAAGTCGTAGGCGCTGATGTACGAGGAGACATCGCCACGAAACAGGTCTTGCACCTCCTTGGTCTGAGCTTTAAACCGCTCGTGCGCCTTCTTCAGCGGCGCTTGAATCGTGGCCTGCTTACCCTTGGGGTCGAAGTAGCCTTTGGCAAAGGCCAACACCTCTTCCCACAGGTAGATGCCCGCGTCGTCCAGCTTCTGGCGCAGGGTGTGGACCAAGTTCGGGTCGGTAACAGCCGACATCTTGGCGGTACGGTAGAACGGAAGGAAGGCATTGAGGATGCCATCCGCGTCGTTGCGGAAGTCCAGCACGAAAGTGGTTTCCTTACCGGCGTACATGCGGTTTAGACGCGACAGGGTTTGCACCGCCAACACGCCGTCGAGGCGCTTGTCCACATACATGGCGCACAGCTTAGGCTGGTCAAAGCCCGTCTGAAACTTCGATGCGACGATCAGCACCTGATAGGTCTCGGTCTTGAACGCCTCCTTGATGCCGTCGTCGTGTTCCTTGTGGTCGTTGAGGTCGCCTTCCTTGGCTTTAAGTACTTTGGATTCCTCGTCCGTTACCTCCCCCGAATACGCCACCAACGCCTTGCAGTCGGTGTACTTCATCTTTTTGATGTAGTCGTCGAACGCCTTTTTGTAGCGAACCGCCGCCACGCGACTGTCCGACACCATCATGGCCTTGGCCTGCCCGCCCAACTGGTGCATGACGTGCTCGCGGAAGTGCTCCACGATGACCGTTACCTTCTGAGCGATGCTGGTCGGGTGCAACTGCGCGTAGCGGAACAGCTTGGCCTTGGCCTTGCCCGCCTTCACATCCTTGTCGTCGCCCGCCTGCTCCAACTTGAAGGCAAAGCCATAGGTGGTGTAGCCACGCAGCACGTCCAAGATGAACTTCTCTTCGATGGCTTGGCGCATGGAATACACATGGAAGGGCTCGGGCGCTCCATCCCCGCCCGTGCGCCCAAACAGTTCCATGGTCTTGGGCTTGGGAGTCGCCGTAAAAGCGTAGTACGACACATTGGGCGGTCGCTGGCGCGATGCCATGATGGTATTGAGCACGTCTTCATCGGTGATGTCGTCATCGCCATCGGACACCACCGCCACCGCGCCATCGGCCTTCGCGTCCGCGCCTGCAGCACCCGTCTTGCCCTTGGTCAGCACCTCGCGCAGCTTTACCGCGCCCTTGCCCGCCTGGCTGGAGTGGGCTTCGTCCAGGATGAGCGCAAAGCGCTTGTCGCCTAGACCGCCCACCTTGTCCAGCACCCAAGGAAACTTCTGCAACGTCGTGATGATGATGAGCTTGCCCTTGTCCAAGGCGCCCGCCAACTGCGTGCTGTTCTCGTCAATTTTTTCAACCACGCCTTGCTGGTGGTCGAACTGGTAG
This sequence comes from Pseudomonas sp. FG47, assembly GCF_057809115.1. Classification (NCBI taxonomy): domain Bacteria; kingdom Pseudomonadati; phylum Pseudomonadota; class Gammaproteobacteria; order Pseudomonadales; family Pseudomonadaceae; genus Pseudomonas; species Pseudomonas sp. FG47. Next base: position 32,973 of record NZ_JBMDJI010000021.1, on the reverse strand, counting down.
ATGGTGTCCTGCAACTGCGTGTCCAAAACCCGGCGGTCGGTAATCACGATCACGCTGCTGTACACCTTCTGGTCCTTAGCGTCATGCAAAGACGCAAGGCGGTGCGCCAGCCATCCGATGGTGTTGGACTTGCCCGACCCCGCCGAATGCTGCACCAGATAGGTATGCCCCACACCTTCGGCCAGGGTGGCATTCAGCAGCTTGTTGACCGCATCCCACTGGTGATAGCGCGGGAACAATAGCGACGTGTTGAATACCTTCTTGCCCTTGGCGTCCTTGGACTCGGACACCTCCACCGACAAGAACTTGCCGACTACCGCCAGCCACGCATCGCGCTGGAACACCTCGTGCCACAGGTAGCCGGTGGAATAGCCCAAAGCATCATCGGGAGGGTTACCCGCCCCAGCGCCGCCCATGCCATCGGGGTTGCCACGGTTGAAGGGCAAAAAACGCGTGGCCGCGCCCGCGAGCTTGGTCGCCATCTGCACCTCGTCGGTGCTCACGGCGAAGTGCACCAACGCCCGCTTGCCAAACGATAGCAAAGGCTCGGGCTGCTTAGTTGCCACGTCCACCGGGTTGCGGTCGTACTTGTACTGTCGCACCGCGTCTTCGATGTTCTGGGTGGTGTCGGTTTTCAACTCGATGGTTGCCAAAGGCAGGCCATTGATGAAGAGCACGAAGTCGATGCACAACTGGTTGTGCAGCGAGTAATGCAGTTGACGCACCACGCGCAGGCGGTTCTTCTTGTAGTGCTCCCAGGTCGTGGGGTTCTGCTGGTTGCTGGGCGCGAACTGCGCCATCTTGAACGTGGCGTTGATGTCCTTGAAGCCCTTGCGCAGCACATAGAGCGTACCCCAGAGCTGCGGGGTTTCCTTCTTGATGGTCGGGCGGTCTTTGTCCAGCTCTTCCGCCAGCCGCTGGATGAACACCGCCTCGGGGTTCTTCGCGTGGTTCTTGGCAAACTTCTCCCAGGCATCGGGCTGGGTGTCTTTCACCCAGGCAATCGCATCCTCGGGGTACAGCGCCGTGCGGCGGTCGTAACCTTTGTCGTACGCAAAGCCTTTTTGGAACGGCAAAGGTCCATCGAGCAGCCACCCCTGGGCTTTCAGGACTTCGCAAATCTCGTCTTCAAACTGCTCTTCGGTGTGGATGGCTGCCATGGGTGTCCCTCTCCTATTTTTGTGAATCAAATTGGCCGTTGGCGGTTATCCATCAAGCGCAAGTAGCTATCGATTTCGAACTAACTCGAACGTCGATGCGCCCCAGCACCGCATCCGCGATGGTGGCGGCGCGCAGTTCTTTCAGCAGCGTGATTTCGTCGTGGGTGTGGACGATGAGGTGCTCCAAAGCTGCACGGTCGCGCTGAACCTCTCGAACAATTTCATCCTGAACATCTGGCGGGGGAAGTGGCACATCCAAATCCATGATGGTTCGACGGTCAATGTTCAACATGGACGCACTCGCGCCCGTAGCCCGTTCCTCAATGTGGACACGTACAGCGCCATGTGTCAGAACAAACACTAGATATTGGGACAAGCACTCGTTCTGGTCGAGCCGAAGGCGGTAGTGTTTGTCCGACAGCATCAATCTTGGATAGTCCTTGTCTGCCATAGAGGCGCGCCCAACAAGATTTTTGGTATTTGCGCGTGAAATCAGCACGTCACCTTTCAAGAGCGTGATGCTCTCAATCGGCTCAATGTCACAGGGAAGCGCCTTGGACTCCATTGGGTTGAAGTCGCCCGTGTTCACGCACCCAACTTTCAGAACCCCCCACTCACCATCATCGGGAGGACGGGATTCACATTGAGGGCTAATTCCCTGGTCAACCGATAGTGTTATGTGCTTGACCTTGGCAACGCGCCAGTTGGCAGGCAAGGATTGCAGCCATGTAAACCGATTGCAGTTCACGCCAACGGTAGCGTTAGCAAATCGCAGGACGGTGGCTGCAAAGGCTGATGCCTGAGCCTCCCGCAACAACCCGATCAGCTCATCCTTTTCATGAATCAGGGCGTCGATGCGGGCAGTTTCGCCATCGAGGTATTCCGCAATGACTTGCTGTTCGTCGGGTGGGGGCACAAAACAGGCTTCGGACAGGTAAGCCGTTGAATCCAGATTTTGGATTCCGGTGGTCTGCTTGACACTAATATTGGTAACCCGCGATGCATACAGATAAGCATGGAGGTACACCATGAACCTGGATACGATTCCCTCACGACTACGCATGCGGGCGACAAAATTGGAGCAAACCGCGCCCTCTGGGCCAAAGTAAGAAACGACCATACCAACGGGCTGCTGCTCCCCGCCACCCGACTTTTCCATCAGCATGTCACCAGGGACCAATGCCCGACTTCCCCGCTGACCGCTATCTACTTTGCGGAGAGTTTCATACTCAACGACTTGCCTACCGGTCCGGTCAAAGTCAGCCACGCGAATGACTGGAATGTCGTCATCGCCCCCATCGGGGTCATCGCCCCAGACGCCGTTGGAACAACCCTCCACACAATCACGCAGCCGTTTTCCAGCCCAATGCGCCGGAACCGCCCCCAACCACGGCACGCCCGAAGGCTTGTAACTCGCATACGGCTTCATGGGCGTACCTCGTCCTTGATGCCGCGCAGCAGCTCCATGAACTTGTGCTCCTTGGCCTCGATGTCCGCCGCAATGGCCTCGCGGCTGCGCGGGGGCGTATACACATAGAACTCGCGGTTGAAGTTAATTTCGGTGCCCACCACACCGATCTTTCCGTCCTTGGCGTCCTTCACTTCGTAGTTAACCCACGCATCCGGCCAGTGCGGGCACACCTCGCTTTCGAAGTACGCCTCAATGTCGTCATTGAACGGCACGTACTCGGCATCGCGCAATTCGGAATCGCTCAGGATGTCTCCCTTTTCGTTGGTGGTGGGCTCGGCATTTTTGTCCTTGGTGCCCAGGTACTTGCGAGCCAGCTCCAACGATTTGGCAGCCAGTTTGGCGGCCTTGCCGCTCAGGCCGCTGGCATCGGCCACCAATGTGGCGGATGCGTGCAGTGCTGCCCGGAACGAGTCGGCATCCATGTACGTGGCCTGAGCGTCCATGCCTTGAATGCTTTGGATCAGCAGGTCTTTTTGCTCCTGCCGCAGTTTGCCAAAGGCGGTGTCGCAGCCAAGCACCTTCAATCCCTGTTCGCTGGCCTGGAAGCGCATGCGCAAGGGGCGCTCAATGGTGATGCGGCGGTAGAAGAAATGGTCGCGGTCAAACACCTTAGCTTTGAGCACGCGCCCGGTCTTACGATCCTTGGCGTCGGGGTTCTCCTCCCACTCCATGGACTGGAAGTCGGCATACGCCTTGGCGATGCGCTCCACGCAATCGGGCGTGAATTCGCGGCGCTTCTTGCCCAGGTTCTTTTTTATCAGCGTGCTCATGGCGCTGGCGTCGATCAGGAGCACCTTGCCCTTGCGTTCGACGGGCTTGCGGTTCGTCATGAACCACAGGTAGGTGGTGATGTTGGTGTTGTAGAACATGTCCGTGGGCAGCGCCACGATGCAATCGAGGTAGTCGTGCTCCAAGATGTGGCGGCGGATTTCACTCTCGCCGCTGCCCGCGTCGCCGGTGAAGAGCGGGGAACCGTTGTGCACCACGCCGATGCGCCCGCCGCCTTTGCCCGCGACCACCGGTTGCATCTTGGACAACAGGTGCAAGGAAAACAGCATCTGCCCATCGCGAATAGCGGGCAGGCCCGGCCCGAAGCGCCCCACTGCCCCCTTGCCGTGCTCTTTCTTGACGGCGGCTTCGGCGGGTTTCCACTCCACGCCGTAGGGGGGGTTGGCGGCTTGGTACTCGAAGGTTTTGCCGGGGTGACGGTCGAGTTCGAGGGTGTCGCCGTTCTCGATGTTGGCCGGGTCCTGCCCACGAATGAGCATGTCGGCCTTGCAAATGGCGTAGGTTTCGTCTTCCAGCTCCTGCCCGAATAGCTTCAAGGTAGCGCGGTCGTTGAACTTGCGCAGGTGCTCTTCGGCCACGCTCAAAATGCCCCCGGTGCCTGCGGTGGGGTCATACATGGTGCGCACCACGCCGGGCACGGACAGGATGTCATCGTCGCCGTTGAACAGCAGCGTGACCATGAGTTCAATCACGTCGCGCGGGGTGTACTGCTCACCCGCTGGGGATACGTCGTTGAACTTCCGAAGAAGCTCTTCAAACGCCTGCCCCATGTCGTGGTTGGTTACCTTCTGGGGGTCGAGGTCGGTTTCCGCAAAGCGTTGTACCACCAGGTACAGGCGGTTTTTCTCGGCCAGCTTGTCCAGAGTTGCGGTAAAACCGAACTTGTCGAAGATGTCGCGCACGTTCTGCGAGAAGCCGTTAATCATGGCTTCCAGGTTGTCGCGCACATCGTCGGGAGTCTCCGCGATGTTAGGAAGCGTGAATTTGGACGTGTTGAAAAACGGGTAGCCGCTGAAGGGGGTCAGCATCTTGTCCAGGTCGTAGCCCTTGCCGTGGACCGCGGCATGCCGTGCCCGTACCACTTCGCGGGTGGGTTGCAGCACGCAATCGAGGCGGCGCAGGATGGTGAAGGGCAGGATGACCTTGCGGTATTCGTTTTCCTTGTACGCGCCGCGCAGCAGCTCGGCGTTTTTCCAGATGAGGTCTGCTAACTTAGACATTCAGGGATTCTCTATTAATATTCGTTTACTGTTGCATGACTAAAATTGCGATGACGCAATTTCCGCCTGATAACAATCAGCGCCCAATTGAATATGGAGAATATTCATTTATTGATCGCATTAGATATCTTAATGGCGCTTACGCATTTGGAGAAATAACGCCAACATGCTTATACAAGGTAGTCCGCGATACTCCATAACGCCGAGCGACCTCTGCCACTTGAATATCTGGATCACGTAAAAGCGCTTTGATCTCGCGTAGATCTTTATCAGTCAACTTGGGCTTGCGACCTCCCGTTCGACCTCGGGCACGCGCTGCAGCCAAACCGGCCTGAGTCCGTTCACGGATCAAGCCACGCTCGAAGTCAGCCAGCGCTGAAAACACATGGAAGATCAGCTTGCCCGCCGCGCTGCTGGTTTCGATCCTTTCCGTCAAACTTTCAAACCCGACGCCATACTGCTCAAGCTCGGTCACGACCTGCACCAGGTCGGGTAGGCTGCGTCCGAGACGATCTAGCCGCCAAACCACCAGGGTATCCCCTGCCCGAAGTGCCTTGCGACACTGTTCAAGCTCTGGTCGAGCCGTGTTCTTGCCGCTGGCCGCTTCTTCGTAGATAACGCGGCATCCAGCCTGCTGAAGCGCGTCGCGCTGCAGGTCTAGGTGCTGATCGTCAGTTGATACGCGAGCGTACCCTATACGTTGATTCATGGACGTAACCAGGACATTGAAAACTTGACGGGTATATTAACGCCTTAAAGCTATTTTCACGACGAAAAATTGATATGTTTTCACCCGTCAAGAAACTACCCATTCGCGCACACTCATGCATCCGACTGGCATGCTCGTTCGCCCGTCGGCAAACGCGCTGAGTGACTCTGCGGGAGGACTGAGGTGGGCCATCAAAGCATATTCACAGCCTTTCAATAGAAACGTCCAAACACCTGCCAGCGGCATTGTGATAACCAGCGTTTCCTCAGTCTGCCGCCTGAGCGTTGTTTGGAGCCGCACTAACATTGGCAGCGACAAAAAGGGCCTGCCTCAGTAAATCGGCAGCCACTTGCGGATGACGTTGTCGCTGATGCCATGGCTGATGGCGACACTGGAAACTGAGGCTTCGGGCTGCAGGCATTCCTGCACAACCTGGGCTTTGAAAGGCGTCGGATAAGAGCTTCGTTGGAGCATGGGAATCCTGGCGATAAGGACGATCGCGTCCATTTAAAAAATACGCGGACACCATCGCCCTTAAAACTGAAGTTCGGAAGTTTAGTTCACCGGACGCTTACGCTTAAAAAATCATCTGTCACCGCTATCTAGGCAAACGCCGATCAGCAACTACCATGAGTTGCTGATGTACTCCGATTGGAAGTGTGCGCCGTCACGAACGGACGGCCATGCTTCGACAGATCAAGAGACGGTGAAGCCGTAAGCAATTGACAAACACACCGCGATAAGAAACAGGTCAACTTCATCCTCTCAAAAACGGTGATCGCCCAGTCTTATGCGCTATCGGAGACGCACGATCTGAAGTGCGCTCAAATGATCGAGAACCTGGTGGGGATGCAGGCTGAGGCTGGCGTATACCTCACGATTTTTTGAACCTGCGAAGATCACAAGGCCAGCCAAACGAGCGCCACAGGCTCCTGAATCCAAATCCAGCGACTCAGCATTCCAAATGGTATTCCAATCAAATATCAAACCGGGTTTTTCTTATATATTTCAGCGATAGAAGTAACCAATTCAGATCACCCCGGCCCACCAAATCCTAAAAAGAAGACGCCCTTGGGCGTCTTTTTTGTGCCTGGCATTTAAGGCCGCATGCTTGCAGGCCGCGCATTTTTGTCTGGCCAATCGTATCGACAAGCGAAGAGCACCATGGCCATCAGGCAGGCAGCTTCGCGCTTGAACTCAGGGGTAAAGGTACGGCGTTGCTTGGTCATCGGACACCTCTCTGTGGCGAGCATTCTCGCCTAAATGGGTGTCCGGGGTTAGTAGACCACTACAGTCCCGTCAGGTTGCGCCTAAGCGCAGCACCCACAACACGCCATTGAGCATCAAGCGATCGTCGACTCTTGGGCGTCCTGTACGACGATGTGCGGTGAAGAGGTCTGCGACTATTTCCTATTCTGCATCGGAAAGTCCGTATCGCTTGGACATGGCAGAACCCTTCGCCTAAAAAGCGAGAATTCTACAGAAAAACGGGTTTCCAGAGGCTCCGGTGAGGTTTCAAAGGTTTTCATACAGAACCGGTTAGACCACATACGCGGACCACCAAGCCGAGAGTTGTTCCTTGAATGGCTGCATCCGGAGGTATGCCCGCTTTGACAAGTCCAATTGGTACTTCAAGCTCTTTCTAATCTCTGCGTGAATGTGTATCGCATTGCGCGCTTCATAGAACTCGATCAGCTCATCCTTGAGCCAAGGCTCAATCATTCCAAGCGCGGCAGCACATTCGGCTTTCTTGTCGAATCGGACCTTGGTGTCATCAGTCCTCCCAATGGCCTCATACGTGGGGATGATCTTCTTTCCATCGTGCTCAAGATGCTTCTCAAGCAACGCGAGGCTAGCCGGCGGAATTGAAATCTTCTTCTTCGTGCGGAATTCCGTAAGAGCGACAACTCGTGGTTCTGTACCAAGACAATCAAAGAGCAAGTAATGAAGTACTGCTTCGTAAATGGAAGCATATGACATTACTTGCAGTCGTATCTGTGATCGCAGCATCCAGTCATCGGCTTCAAGCCCTTCCAGGATTTTGTAGATATAGCGCGTAGAGATAAACTCCTCACCAAGGCGTTGTGCAAGAGTCGCGTCACCAATGAAGTCGAAGTACGCGGTATGCCAAGCCTCGTCGGCAACGTGCGCTGAAACATATGCATTAATGGTTTTCTGAATTTCTGCATCGAATGCCATGGACTTTCCCTGTTGTAGTCTAACGTTGGAGGTAGCCAGCGCGAAGGATACCCAATCGGCACAGCCGGCTGGGCGTCCGCTCGATCGAAGGGTTAGGTTGCATAGGCATAACCACCGAGCCGGGTAATTGTGAAAGCTACGAAATCTCCAACAGTTCTCGGATCGTCTGTAGAAATTACGCCCTCGACCGTTAAGAGGCCACAATCGACGATGACGGGATTTATGGAAGCAATTCTTCCAAATATCCGATATCGCCATCCACCCAACTGCTCGACTCCAATTTTCTGGCTTGGATTACCCGAAAAGATTTCGTCACAAGACTCCTCATCATCAAGGAACGGGCTAAATGCACGCTCGAAATCAGCATCGGGACTTGGTATGTTTCTCTCGTCGACCCTGAACTCATCCTCTACACAAAAACATGTGCTATCAATCTTAATTTTTACTTCGAGATAAGGGCCATCAGTCGAAATAAAGCGTGCAAGAGGCATAAGTAACCTAACGATTAAGCCTCAGGTGGCGGAACGCCACCCCAGCGAACGAAGTGAGCGCTTTGAGCGACTTGCTATACACTGCCGAGAACTTGCACTGTAGCTTGGAGCAAAATTGAAACTGCGGCAAAGAAAGCACCGATGGCATTCCATTTTGATTGTGCCGAGAAAGTGGCTGACATATCCCACCCATCCAAAGTTACCGATGCATAGTTTGGTTTTTCTCCCCGTTTCTTAGCCTCACGCGCACGAATGCTCATCGCTTTTTCATGGCTGACTTTTATAACACTGGCGCGCAGCCAGCCTGCTGCGGAAATCAACCCAAGAAAAATTGAAGTTACTGTCAGATAGAAAGAAACAGCTTCCATGGCACCGCACTCCTAATGGGTTGCGTATAACTATAAATAGACACAAAATTTCGGATAACTCACAGGACGGGCCTGATGTATAACATTCCTTGTTCCTTTAGCTATCCGTGTCTAGGCTGAGGCTTTCAGCGTGCAGATGAGCGTATAAGGGAGCTATACACCACGCATGAGCAGCCATGCTTGCTCGACCAAACGTGGGAGCAAATTCACCTGCGACATTACTCGATTCGAACCGAGCGTGTCTATTGTAGGTGGGTTACGTTGCGCGGCAGGAAGAGGTCCGCTTAGGTTGAGGCAGCTCATACGAATTTCGCAGTGTGTGCCTCCACCTTCACCAGTACTTAGCATCAGGTGTCTTCTGCTTTGATCCTGACCGTCAGCTTCTGGTGGTGCAGTACCTGAGAATTAAAGCCTCAGAGTAAACTGTCACCGTCACAGTCCTAGATGAGCCCGCGCATCGTGAAATCGGGCTCTCAGTATTGCATAACCACTTTTTGAACAGCGGTTTCTCAACCAAAATAGGGGCTTAGCAAATCAATTCTGATCACCCCGACCCAATAAAAAGACGCCAAACGGCGTCTTCCCAACTCCCCCTCAATCCAACGGCTTCCTCAACAAAATATCCACCGCAAACACCCCCAACACCGCCCCGGACACCCACCGCTGGGTCCGCATCGCCGCGGGCCTGGCAGTCAGGAAGCGGCTCACCCGCGCCGCCGCCAGCACGATCAACCCATTCACCGTCACCGCAATGACAATCTGCACCAACCCCAGTTGCATGTACTGCTGCAAGGTCGACCCCACCGTCGGGTCGATGAACTGCGGAATCAACGCCGAGTACATCAACGCGATCTTTGGGTTCAGCAGGTTGGTCACCAGCCCCATGGTGAACAATTTGCGCGGCGAATGCGGCGGCAGTTCCCGCGCCTCGAAAGGCGAGGCGCCGCGTACCATGTTCCAGGCCAGGTAACCCAGGTAGAAGGCGCCGGCGATGCGCACCACGTCATATGCCACCGGCACGGCCTTGAACAGCGCCGACAGGCCAAGCCCGGAGGCCACCAGGTAGCAGATGAACCCCAGCGCAACGCCGGCCAGGGAGATCATCCCGGCCAGGCGGCCCTGGGAAATCGCCCGGGATGTCAGGTAGACCATGTTCGGGCCGGGGGTCAAGACCATGCCCAGGGCGATGATCGCCACACCTATCAAATTCTCCAACGGCATCTCAACATGCTCCTTCGCATGGCTGGGTGGCCCAACGGCGCTGCAAGGCAGCGCCGCGGCCGGCATCGTTCAATGTAACCGGGGCGCGCGGCGCGGCCCTCATGCTTGCACGCTCCAGGCGTGGGACAACTGCGCGAAGATCGACTCGACATCGCGCTCCAGCGCCTGGCGGTCGAAGCTGCGCAGGCGCAGGCGGGTCTTCGCCCCTTCATAAACACCGCTGGCAGTGCGCTGTAGCTCCTGGGGCTGCGACCAGTACAACGTGCCCAGGCCTGCGTCGGGCGTGCTGGCACGCCGGCCAATCACCCAGGCGCCACGCTCGCCATGCAGCGGGCGGCCGTCGCGGCTGCGGCTGCGCGCCTGCTCGCGGTAGCGGCTGGAGGCTTCGGTCTGCAACTCCCAGGCGATGCCCACCAGGTCGATGTCGCGCACCTCGCGCCAAAGGAACGGGATTTCCGCGCCGCCGACGCGGGCGCCGATCTCGAGAAAGCGCAAGGTGTCGCCGTCATCGAACAGTTCCAGGTGGAAGACAATCTCGCGCCCTGGCGCGAAGGCCGCCAACAGCTCGGCGACGCGGCTGGCGATGCGGCGCTCGTCATCGCCTTCGGCAAGCTCGATGCTGCCCAGCGGGCTGTCCGGGCCGAAGTCGGCGCAGCTGTTCACATAGCGCGATGCGGTCAGCACCACCACCTGCTCGCCATCCCACCAACCATCCACATGCAAAATCGGCGCGGCGCAGAACACCTGGACCATCATCGGTTCTGGCTGCTCGTCCTGCAGCAGCGCCAGGTCCTGCGCCTGGCGCAGGATCCTGACGCCGCGGCTGGCGGTGCCGAAACGCGGCTTGAGCACCAGCGGGTAGCCGTGGCTTTGCAGCAACTGGCGCAGCCCCTGCGCGTCGTCGGCGGCCACCGCCGGCAGCACGGCGATGGCCGTCTGCCGGTTGGCCACCGCGAGCATGCTGAGCTTGTCGCGAAAGCGCTCGACCCAGGCCGGCGCGTCGCCGTGGATGGCCCAGCGCTCGCGGATCGCGGCGGCATTGAGCAGGTCGCCTTCGTTCAACGCCACCACGCGCTCGGGCACGCCGTACTGGGCGATCACCCGCCCAGCCTCGGCCATGACCGCGTCGGCATCGTCCAGCGAGGCCAGTGTCGAGCTCGACGCCAGCCGCGCTGCCGGCAGCGAGCCGAGTGACTCGGGCGTGCAGATCGCCCGAATCACCCTGCCAGCGGGCAGCTCATACTCGTCGTAGAGTGCCTGGCGCCCTACCCAGCGATGCAGGCAGAGCACGTAGCTCATGCCTGGGGCTCCTGGATGAAGTGCACGGCGGCGACCAGTTCATCGCCGATGCGCACCGCGTCCTCGCGCGAGGTGCCGGTGGCCAGTACATAACCGGAAACGCAGTCGGCCACGGTGTCCAGCGGCGGGATCACATCGCCTTCGTGTTTCTGGATGACCACCGCGCGCTCGGCCTCGCCCAGCTCGAACAGGAACGGCAGGAACACCAGCGGCGTCTCGCCTGGGCGGGTGTGGCGCACGTCGACGTCAGGCTTGAGGTCGAGCTCGACCTTGCGCACCTTGCCCGGGGTCGGCACGAAGAACTGGATCGCGGCACCGGCCTTGGGCTCTGGCGACTCCAGCGGCAGTTCGTCGATGCCCAGCGGCACGGTGAGGAACATGCGGTTCAGGTCCAGGCCGAAGGCGCGGCGCACCAGTTCCGGGGCGCCGGAGCCGGCCAGGCGGGCATGGGACTCGAGCACGCGCGGGCCCTTGGCGGTGAGGACGAACTCGCTGTGCGACGGGCCCTCTTCCAGCTCCACCGCGTCGAGCAGGCGGCAGGTCATGTCCTTGAGCTCGGTGAGCCACTGCTTGGCGTCGGTGCTGGGGGTGCTGACTTCCCACTCGACGTACTTGTCGTTCATGCGGTACTGCGAGTAGCCGATCGGCAGGTGGCGGCGCTTGAAGGAGAACGAGTCGACGCTGACCACCGGGCCGTCCAGGTACTCTTCGATGATGATGTGGCGCACCTCGGCGTCCTTGAGCGCTTGCCAGGCACGGGTGGCGCTGGCGGCATCCTCGCAGGGGTGGATGTGCAGGCTGGCGACGCCTTCGGCCGGCTTGAGCACCGAGCGGCCATGCTCGGCGACGAACGCGATGGCGTCCTCGGCGCAGGTGACGTGACGGAAGGCCACCGGGCTCAGGTCGTGCTTGGCCAGCAGCTCGCGCATGGCCACCTTGTCCTTGAGCAGGTGCGCGGTCTTGTAGGAGACACCGGTCAGCTTGAAGTGGTCGACCACCTTGCCGGTGGACTCGCCCGCCACCTCGGTGGTGGTGATGATGCGCTCGAACGGGCGCTCGCGGTGCAGCGGCTCGAGCACCTTGATGATCGCCTCGGCATCGTCGATGCGGGCATGCACCACGCGCTCGCAATGGCTGACGATCTCCTGCTCGTAGTCACCTTCCTGGTGCACCAGCACGACATCGATGCCCATTTCCTTGGCACCGTGGATAGGCGCCGGACGACCACCGATAACTGCAATACGCTTGTTCATGGAAACTCCTTGTTCGTCGTGAGATTTGTCAGCAAAGCATCAGCTGCCGTAGACCCGGCGCAACCAGCGCGCCTGGCCATCGGGCAGGGGTTTGAACGCCTTGCGCCGATGCAGCACGCGGGCGTTCTTGAAAATGAAGAAGTCACCGGGCTGCAGCACCAGCTCTATGCCCTGGATGTCCTTGAGCACCTGGCGCAGCAGGCTGAGCGCGGCCCGGGCGGGCTCGGCGCTGGCGCTGACGATGCCGTCGTCGAAGCGCAGCCGATAGCCGTTGGCGCCACGCTCGAGAATCGGCATCACCCGTTGCTCGCCGTCATGGCCTTCGTTGGAGGCCGGCGCGCCGAAGGCGAAGGCCGGCTGGCTGAGGTGCTCGATGGCCCAGGCCGGCAGGCGTGACAGCACATGGTCGACACAGACGATGTCGGTGGAGGCCTGCTCGTGGTTACGCACGGCGATGAACGCCAGGTAGTTGGGCACGCTGCGGGCGACATCGCTGGCCTGGTCATCGAATGGCCAGTTGGGGTTGTCGGTATGCCACGAGAAATCCACATCCGCGCCCCAGGAACTGGTGGTGCCCGCCGCTTGCGCCACCGGCACCACATTGCGCACCAGCTTGCCGTGGTTCTCGTACTCCACGGCGTGGGAGCGCACCCCCAGCAGGTTGAGCATGCCGAAATGCAGCAGGTCGAAATCCAGCACGCACTGGGCATCGGGCAAAAACCCGTTGCTTGGCGACGGCACCGCGGTGGACAGGCCGATGCCGCGCAACAGCAGGGCCTTGTGGCTGCACCCGGCAAACCCGCGGATGCTCTCGACCAGGGCTGGGCCAAGCAGCGAGCGCAGCCAGTCGGCGCCCACCGCGCCGACGTTGTCGGCGCGGTGCGGCATGCTGGCCAGGCGTTCGCGGCAGGCTGCCAGCCCGGACAGGTCGGCATCGCTCACGGTCAGCACCTGGACCACCGAGGCCTGGTGCACATCCAGCGCCATGAGGCTCATGATTGGCGCTTCAGGTAGGACGTGACCTTGGGATCCGGACGATGGGCAAACCGCGCGCCGCGCCGCAGCAACACACCGAGAGGCAAGATCAGGTAGAGCAGAACGTATTCCATGTTGCACCTTCCCTAGTAGATGAAATGTTCAGTCCAGCGGCACGGTCTCGCGCCAGTCGACCGCTTCCTCGAACTGTGGCTGCTGGGCTTTCTCGAGGTAGAAATCGCCGATGGCCAATACGTCCATGTTGGTGCGCATGAAGCAGCGGTAGGCCTCGAACGGCGTGTTGACGATGGGCTCGCCACGCACGTTGAACGAGGTGTTGACCAGCGCCGGGCAGCCGGTGCGCTGGTGGAAGCGTTCGAGCAAGGCGCGAAAACGCGGGTTGCGCTCGCTGTCGACGGTTTGCACCCGCGCCGAGAAGTCGACATGGGTGATCGCCGGCAGGTCGCTGCGCACCACCTTGAGCAGGTCGATGCCGGTCAACTGCGCCTGGTGCCCCGGCACGCTCTTGCGAATCGCCTGGGCCACCGGCGACACCACCAGCATGTAGGGGCTCTCCTCGACGATGTCGAAGCAGTCGGCCGCGCGCTCGGCCAGCACCACCGGGGCGAACGGGCGGAACGACTCGCGGAACTTGATGCGCAGGTTCATCGTCGACTGGGTGTCGGAGCGTCGTGGGTCACCGAGGATCGAGCGGTTGCCCAGCGAGCGCGGGCCAAACTCCATGCGCCCCTGGAACCAGCCCACCACGCCGCCTTCCTCCATGCTCAGGATCACCCGGTGGTCGAATTCCTCCTGGCTCAGCTGCTGGTACACGGCGCCGCATTCATCCAGCTCGGCGCGGATCTGCTCGGCGCTGTACTGTGGCCCGAGCAGCGAGCCGCTCATGCCATCGACCGCCTCGGGCAGCTCGCGCTGGCTGACCTGGCGCTGCCGGCGATCGGTGAGCAACGCCGCTCCCAGCGAGCCTCCGGCATCACCGGCGGCTGGTTGAATCCACAGGCGCTCGAAGGTCCGCTCGCGGGACACCACGCCGTTGGCCACGCAGTTCAGGGCCACGCCACCGGCCATGCACAGGTTGCGCTCGCCGGTAAGCTCGCGGGCGGTCTTGGCCAGGCGCGAAACGATCAACTCGGTGACTTTCTGCACCGAGGCCGCGAGGTCGAACTCACGCTCGGTCAGCGGCGCCTCGGGCAAACGCCGCGGGCCGCCGAACAAGCGCACGAAGGCTTCGCCGGTCATCACTTCACCGCGGATGAACTCGAACTTGGTCCAGTCCAGGCGGAAGCTGCCGTCGGGCTTCACATCGATCAGCTCGGCGAGGATGCGCTCGGCGTATACCGGCTTGCCATAGGGCGCCAGGCCCATGAGCTTGTACTCGCCGGAGTCGACCTTGAAGCCGCAGAAGTAGGTGAACGCCGAATAGAGCAGGCCAAGCGAATGCGGGAACGATAGCTCCGCGACTTTCTCCAGGCCTTCGGGCTTGCCGTGCCAGAGCGTGGTGGTGGCCCATTCGCCGACGCTGTCGATGCACAGGATCGCTGCCCGTTCAAAGGGGCTGGGGAAGAAGGCCGAGGCGGCATGGGAGGCATGGTGGCCATGCACCTCGATGCGTCGGTCGGCGCGGTCGCCCATCTCCTTGAGGTGGCGCAGCACTTCTCGGTCCATGCGCCGCTTGGTGCTGAGCCAGTCGGCCAATACCGGGGCGTAGGTGCGCACCGCCGACAGGCCAGCGACCGCCGCGGTGGACAGCACCCGGCGAAACTTCAGGGCCGGGTCCTCGTAGTAGGCCACGTGGTCGACCTGGTCCAGGCGCAAGCCCGCCTCGGCCAGCACGTAGGCAATGGCCTGGCGCGGGAACCCTGGGTCGTGGCGGATGCGGCTGAAGCGTTCTTCCTGGGCCGCGGCGACGATGCGCCCATCGATCACCAGCGTGGCCGCGCTGTCGTGGTAGAAGGCGGAGATGCCGAGAGTGCAGGTCATAGCAGCGACCTCATGGTTTCCTTGAACTTGTCCAGCATGGTGTCCTCCCTGGGTGGATTGAGCGCGACGTATCCGGTACGGATACGCGCCCATAGTTCGTCGCGGTCGCGTGTGGAAAATGCGCTGAGGTAAGCGTCCAGGCTGGCGGCAGCCCAGGCGCTGTGGCCGGTGGAAATGTTGTCGATGGCGTTGTGCAGGTCGACGAACAGGGTCGGGTAGCCATAGGCGACCAAGGCCTTGTGGGTGCGCCGGTAGCCACCGCCCACGCCGGACAACTCCATCGCCAGGTTGAGCCCGAGGATTTCCGGGCAGTAGCTCTGTGGATAGCGGCCGATGGCCAGCCAGAACACTGGCAGCTCGAAGTCCTCGTCGGTGAAACACTCCGCGCCGGCATAGCCTGGCGCGGCGGTGGCCGGTAGTTCGCCATGCACCGCCCGCAGCAACTGGCGGTAGATCACCGGGTGGTTCTGTGCCTCGAGGCCGTTGCCCAGCTCGTCGTACAGGGTCTCGAACAGGCGGCTGCCAAAGGTCGAGGCCGCCAGGGACGGATGGGCGAAACCGGCCAGCCAGGCGCCGTCGATCATGGTCAGCGGCGCCAAGGCGACGATGTCGGCAATCACCTCTTCGCGGCTGGGCAGGTCCTGCGGCTGCTCCAGCGCCTGGTTGGACAGCGCGTGCTGCTGTTGCAGCCACTCGCGCAGCACGCCTGGGGCCCAGCGTTCGGGTAGCGGGCAGCGGCCCTTGGCCACCCCGCGGGCGGCCTTGACCAGCCAGCGGTTGACGTAGTGCCGGGCATGGTTCTGCTCGGCTGGGGTCAGCTCGACGTGCAGCAAGCGCGGGTAGGCCTGGCGCGGTGCCAGGCGAGTCGCCAGGATCGGCGCCTCGACCTCCTCGCCCAGCAGCCCGGCCAGCAGGCCGTCGTCTTTCCACAACGCGCGAGCCGGCTGTGGCTGAGGCTGTTCGGCGTAAGGCAGCCCGGCGATCCAGCGCTCGAGGATGGCCAGGTCGTCGCGGCTGAAGATGCGGAACATCTTGCCCCGCGGCGATACCAGGGTGGTCAGCAACGGGCTGCCTTGCGGGTTGCCGGCGCGGACATAGGCACTGGCGGCCAGATGCTCGAGAAACCGCAGCGAGTCATCCTCCTCCAGCAGCGAGCGCATCGGCACTTTGTTCAAGCGGGTTTTCTCGTGGTACTGGCAGGCATCCGGGCGTCGCCGGCTGATCAGGTCACGGGCGGCCTCGCGCGGGTCGAGCCAGCGTTCCAGCACGGCGAGCAGCGCGGTGTTCGCCAACTCGACCTGCCCGCGCGCCCAGCCATACCCCTGGCGCATGCCTTGCTGGGCCTCGGGCGCGGCCTGGGCGAGGTACTCGCGTACCGCGGCCTCGGCCAGCGTTGCCAGGTCTTGCGCCGAACCGCACGGGTCGCGGCGCAGGTCGAGCAGGCGCTCGCGCCCAGGCTGCCCATCGGCGATGAAGGCGAACATCGGCAACACGCCACAATGGCGCAGGTAGAGGTTGGCCCCGAGGATCTGCGGCAACAGCGACTCGGGAAAATGCCCGAGCAGCACCAGCATCGCCGCCAGGTTGAACGCACCGTCGCAGACACTGGAATCGTCACCGATGGACTGGGGATCCTCGCCGGCATCCGACGGCGCCAGCTCACGCATCAGCTCGCGATAACGCTGGATACGGCTGGCGCCGGGCCGGCCACCGCCAACATCCAGCGCATGGACCTGCAACATGGCCATGGCATAGCGCGCTTCGTTGTTCCAACTGGCGCAGACGGCGTGGATCAGGTGCTGGCTGCCAAGCAACAGCGGCGCGGCCTCACGCACGGCCTTGGCGCGCAGCGCCTGGCCCTCGTGCTCGCCGAGACGCTGCTGCAGCTGCCGCCAGCCCTGGCCGATGGCCTGCAAGCGCTGCGCGGCGTCGGCGGCCAGGCCGGCCAGCTGCTGCGGGCAGGCGAAGTCGGCCTCGACCTGCACGGCGCCGGGCGCGGCGGCAAGGCAGGCGCGCAGGCTGGCGGATGAAAACATCCGCCGGGCCTGGTCCCCCGACTCGGCGCCGAGCAGGCTGGAAAATAACTGCCGATGGTTGTTCATCAGTGCATTGGATAAATAGAGGAATTGTTCTTTTTCTTGGACTTCTTCTTGCGTTTGAAGAGCGATCCGAGGGCCTGGCGAATACGTTTGAACATGGTCTTTTCCTCACATGTCATTGCAGATGGTGATGAATGGCCTGCGCCACTACATCGTTTCCAAGGTCGGTAAAGTGCGCGCGATCGACAAAGAACCATTCATTCGCCGGGCGCGCTTGCAGCGCGTCGACCAAGTTGCTAAACGGGATGCCCAGGGCATGGCAGCCGCTGGCGAGTTTGTCCGCGTACTGGGCAGCCACCGCCGGATCGGAAATATCACCGTACAAGTGTTGCCAGGTCCCCAGCCGGGAAATACGGTCCAGTTCGTCAAACAACTTCTGTTCTTCGGCGCAAGGCGAACGCACCCAAGTCGCCAAGGGTTGCATGACGAAGGAAAGTTCCGCACCCAGCGACTGCGCCAGGCACTTCCAGGTTTTCAGGCAGTTCAGCGTATCGGCCGTGGCCCGCGCCAGGGTCTGCGCCACAGGCGGCACCGCGGTGGTTTCATTGGGCCACTTGGGAAGTTTTGCCGGTGGCAGTTTCGCCCCGTGCTCCTCGGCGATCTCGTCGAACTTCTCGTAATATTCGC
Organism: Pseudomonas sp. FG47; assembly: GCF_057809115.1. Lineage (NCBI taxonomy): Bacteria > Pseudomonadati > Pseudomonadota > Gammaproteobacteria > Pseudomonadales > Pseudomonadaceae > Pseudomonas > Pseudomonas sp. FG47. The sequence goes on along the minus strand of NZ_JBMDJI010000021.1, from coordinate 15,091 downwards.
CGCAGAAATAAAACGCTGGCAGTTCACCGCGAACGAACTCTGGCAGCCGCGCCATCACCAGGGTGTTGAAGCCCCCCATGACCACGATCCGGCGGATTTTCGGCAGCCGGTGCATATGCAGCATGAACAGCGTCAGCTCTTGGGTGGCGTTGAAGCAGTGGCCGGCAAAATTCAGCCAGGGGGTGCCTTGCGGGTCATGCGCCGCCAGCCGGCTGACCACCGAGGCAGCATCGCTGGAAGCCCCGTAGCCCAAGGCCGGCGACGCGCCGACAAGAATGTTTACCGGGCCGTCGGCACAGTCTTGGAGCTGGCCGGCGCTGATCGCCCGGCCTTGCTTGTCGTGGGCGAAGCGAAAGCCCAGGCGGTCGGTGTTGATCGACGCCGATTGATAGCCTGCGGCATTGAAGCTCATGACATAGGGCAGGTATTGCGAACGGCCGCGATTGGCGAAGCGGTCGTAATCGAGCATCTGCGGCGTGAGTTTTACGCGCTCGAGCGAAGGATCATCAAGCGCAACGGGTTTGCGACTCTTGAACATGGTCAAGCCACTCCATTGGATTACAATTCATTCCATTAACGGCGTTGCATTTATTGCGGGCAAACAATAGCCGTCAAAGTATCAATCTACTTTTTTCGAGCACCCAGCACTTGGCAACCCTACCCCAACGGGCACGGCATACTAAGTTTCAGGCGCAATGCGGCCCCACGTCTTTTTGTGAAAAGTCAGTGGTCGCGCGATAAAGGGGCAGGATTAACTAAAAGGCAGGGTGTGGCGAAAAGGAGGCGTGGTGAGCGGCTATCCGTGCAAGGAAATCCATACTGGAAGCAGTTGTTTTTATTTTCAGGTGCTGCCAAAGACATCCAAGCATTATCATTATCCCTTGTTATATTTTCTTCGGTTCCAACCGAAGCGACGCTCAGGCCACCGATTTTTGAGGAGCCCGCGGCAGCTGTCAATACGTGCAAAGTCGCATTTCATCGATTAAATGAAAAGTTCACGTTCAGTGCACAGGCGTAACCACCCGAATGAATAACATTGCGCTTGCGAAGCACACCATTGATTAGCTAAAGCGCTCATGTAACATTCAGATGACATCACGCCAGCGGCAAAAGCATCAGTTCGCCACTATGGCCTGGCCGTGATGCTTGGCCCTTGCAAAGGAGTCCGCCAGGATGCGCGTCAGTTGCACCGTAAAAACCTGGAGCATGGCTCTGCTACTGACCTTGTTCAGCAACGTCACCCTGGCGGCGGTGCAAGTGCTGCAGCTTGGCCGGGCCCAGCCCTACGATTTGCTTGCCTACAGCAATGCCGACCAGCTCCGGCCCGAGCTGGCCGAACGTGCCGTGGTGATCGTCCACGGCGTGCGCCGTAATGCCCAGGACTACTACGCTGGCGCGCAGCAGCTGTTGGCCAACGCCGGGCTTGGCGGCCCCGCCGTCTTGCTGATCGCGCCCAACTTCCTCAGCGCCGACGATTCGCCTGCCACCGACGCCATGCCGCTATGGCCCAAGGACCGGTGGATGCAAGGCAGCGAATCGAGCGCCGGTCGCCGCGGCATCGCCACCTTCAGCGTGCTCGACGACCTGCTGGCCTACCTGGCCGACAGCAGGCGCTTCCCGCGTCTCAAGGAAGTCGTGCTGATCGGCCACTCGGCCGGTGCCCAGCTCATGCAGCGCTACGCCGTGCTGGGCAAGGCGGTCGCGGGCCTGCCGGTGCGCTACGTGATTTCCAGCCCATCCTCGTACCTGTACCTGGACGCCAATCGGCCAACGCCCACGGGCTTCGCGCCGCTGCCGGGCAAGCATTGCCCGGGCTACAACCAGTATCGCTATGGCCTCGAGCAGCCTCCCGCCTACCTGGTCAGCCAAGGCCTGGACGCCAAACAGTTGTTTCGCCGCTATGCGGCGCGCAACGTGACCTACCTGGTGGGCGAACGCGATACCCATGCCACCAGCCGCATCATGGACCACAGCTGTGGCGCCGAGGCGCAGGGGCGCGACCGCGTCGAGCGCCAGCTCGGCTATCTGCGTTACGAGAGGTTTGTGTCGCGCGCCTGGGCTGTCGACATCGCTCATCGGCAGTTCGTGGTGCCCGGGGTCGGGCACAATGCCGCGCAGCTGCTGGCCAGCCCGCAGGTGGCTCGCTGGCTGTTTCCCAGCGAGCGTTAGGGGCCAGATAGCAGGCCCCACCTGCGGCCCCGGTCCGCAGGAGCCAGCTTGCTGGCGACGCAGTGCCTGGCACCGGCTACGCCGGTGTTCGCCGGCAAAGCCGGCTCCTACGCAGAGCAACTGCCCGTGCCCTGTAGGAGCCAGCTTGCTGGCGAACCATGCAACACGGTGGATAGCACCGGCTGTGCCGGTGTTCGCCGGCAAGCCGGCTCCTACGCAGAGTGCAGCCTACTTTGCCCTGTAGCAGGCAACGCGGTGGATGGCACCGGCGCCTACGGGGTCATGCTTGGGCTGCCACGCTACGGCCGTGGCCGCGGCTGGTGACGATGCCGAGGAACGAAATCAAAATCGCCAGGCTCAAGGTGGCGGTCACCTCGGCGCGGTGCTCCTCGGTGAACATCATCACCGCCAAGGCGCCGCTGATGAACAGGATCACCGCCCAGGTCAGGTAGGGGAACAGCCACATGCGAAACTTCAGGTTGGCGTTCTCGCGCTCCAGGCGCCCACGCATGCGCAACTGCGAAATGGCGATCACCAGGTACACCAGCAAGGCGATGGCGCCGGAACTGGCCAGCAAAAACTCGAACACGCCCTTGGGCGCGAAGTAGTTGAGGATGGCGATGGCCGCGCCGATCAGCGTGCTGCCGAACACCGCCGCGCGCGGTACGCCGACCTTTGAGGTGTGCTTGAGCATGGCCGGGGCGTCACCGCGCTTGGCCAGCGAATACATCATCCGCGAGGCGATGTAGATCGATGAGTTCATGCAGCTGGTCACCGCGATCAGCACCACGAAGTCGACCATCAACGCGGCGTTGGGAATGTTCATGATTTCCAGCGCCCGCTGGTACGACCCCACCATGGCCAACTGCGGATCGTTCCACGGCACCACCGAAATGATCACGAAGATCGACAGGATGTAGAAGGTGCTGATGCGCCAGATCACCGAGCGGGTGGCCTTGGCGATGTTGCGCGCCGGGTCGCTGGACTCGGACGCCGCGATGGTCACCGCCTCGGTGCCGATGAAGCTGAACATCACGGTGATGAACGCCCCCACCACCGCCGACCAGCCCTTGGGCGCGAAGCCGCCGTGCTCCTCCATCAGGCTGCTCAGGCCGCTGACCTCGCGCGCGGGCAACCAGCCCATCAAGGCGGCGAAGCCCAGGCCGATGAAGCCGAGGATCGCGGTGACCTTGAGGATGGCGAACCAGAACTCGAACTCGCCGTACTTGGCCACGCTGAACAGGTTGGTGCAGGCCAGCAGCAACACCGAGCCCAGGGCGAAGATCCAGCTGTCCACCTGGGGGAACCAGGCATTGAGCACATGCCCGGCGGCCAGAGCCTCGATGGGGATCACCAGCACCCAGAACCACCAGTACAACCAGCCGATGGTGTAGCCGGCCCAGCGGCCGATGGCCTGGTCGGCATAGGTGGAAAACGAACCGGTATCGGGGTGGGCCACGGCCATTTCGCCGAGCATGCGCATCACCAGCACCACCAGGGTGCCGGCCACGAAATAGGAAAGAATGGTGGCGGGCCCGGCGGCCGCGATAGCGTGGCCGGAGCCGACGAAAAGTCCGGCACCGATGATGCCGGCGATCGACAGCATCGTTACATGACGTGGCTTGAAACCTTGTGCAAGGTTGCCATCAGTTCCCACGGTGTTCATTGATATTGTTCTCTTTTTGCGGACACAAGGACGGGATGGGCAGGCGTAGGCGAAACAGTATCTCCTTGAAAAGCAATAAGAATGACACGTCGCTCACGCTCTGTTGTTGACCTTGTTCACGCTTTCACAGAGCAACGCACCGGCGATTTCGGGGTTCATTTAAGCCCCCTGGGCGGTGGGAAAATTGTTCGAGAACGTCCCGTAGGTGCGCGATCACGACACCCCATGCCCGATCGCGGCAGATGTCGCGTTCGGCTTGTCCATTTGCGTCAATCCGCGTCGCGCCAGGGATTCCCCCGTCAAGAATGGCTGGCGATGAGCACGCTGCCGGCACTGTCTCGGAGCAAGCCCGCCGCACAAAGCCTTACAGTTTTGCAAACGCGCGGCAGGTAACGTTCATCCCACTTCACCAACAGCAAGGGATGCCATGACTGTCATTCTCGATGACCCCAGCCTGCGCCTGGTCGAGCACTACCGCGACGACCCGCACCTGCGCGGCGCACTCAATGCCCTGACCCAACAGACCTACGGCTTCGATTTCGAAGCCTGGTACCAGGCCGGCTTCTGGCCGGACGACCACCAGCCTTGCTCGCTGGTGCGCCAGGGCCAGATGCTGGCCAACGCCTCGAGCAACCGACTCGACTTCAGCCTCGACGGCCAGCACCTGCGCACCGTGCAGATCGGCACGGTGATGACCGCGCCCGAGGCCCAAGGCAATGGCTACAGCCGCTACCTGATGGAGCGCCTGGTGTCGCGCTGGGCCAAGCGCTGCGACCTGCTGTACCTGTTTGCCAACAGCACGGTGCTGGACCTGTACCCCAAGTTCGGCTTTCGTCGGGTGCTCGAACACGAGCATTACCTGCCGTGGTCGGCCTCCCCGCGTGCCAGCAGCTTCAAACCGGTTGACCTCGATGCCAGCGATCAACGCCGCCATTTCATGGCAACGGTCGCCAGCAGTTGTCCACAGGCACGTTTGAGCCTGCAGCCGCATGTGTCGCAGACCATGTTCTATTGCCAGGGCCCGTACCGCGAGGCGCTGCACTATTCGACGGCGCATGACGCCTATGTGGTGGTGGAGCACGAGCAAGGCCGGATGCTGCTGGCCGAGGTGTACTGCGCACGGCCGGTCGCGTTGCTGGAGATTGTCGGGGAGTTGGTCCGCGGCGAGACCCGCGAGGTGGTGCTGGGCTTCACGCCGTTGCAGGGCGACGGGTTCGCCACTCGGCTTGTGGATAACGACGATGCGTTGTTCGTCTGGGGTTCGACCGCCACCGCCCTGGAAGCGCAGCCGCTGATGTTCCCACTGCTCTCACATACCTGACGCGCTCCTCTTGTAGGAGCCAGCCTTGCTGGCGAACCAGGCGCCGCGGTGTCTGCCACCCGCCGCGCCGGTGTTCGCGGCCCGCTCCTGCAGGGATTGCGCCAGCGAGGTCCATGAGATCACCCGCAAGCCATCTGCTGCATCACCAGGTCAGGCAGATCTTGCCGAAATGCCGGTTGCTCTCCTGGTAGCGGAACGCCTCGACGATCTGCTCCAGTTCAAAGTGCTTGTCCACCACCGGCCGCAGGCCATTGGCGTCGATGGCGCGGACCATCGCCTGCTGTTGCGCGCGGCTGCCCACCAGTACCCCTTGCAGGCGGATCTGCCGCACCAGCGCCTGGACCAACGGCAACTGTCCGGCGACACCGGTAAGGATGCCGATCAACGACACATGCCCACCGATGCGCGCGGCGATCATCGATTGCTCCAGAGTGGCCGGGCCGCCGACTTCGATCACATGGTCCACGCCACGTCCAGCAGTGAGCTCACGTACTTTCTCGCCCCATGCCGGCGTGGTCTTGTAGTTGATCAGGTGGTCCGCGCCAAGAGCCTTGAGGCGCTCGAGCTTGGCATCGCTGGACGAAGTGGCGATCACCGTGGCGCCGGCCAGCTTGGCGAACTGCAAGGCGAAGATAGACACGCCACCAGTGCCCTGCACCAGCACGCTGTCACCCGGCTTGAGGTGATCATCGCTCATCAGCGCGCGCCAGGCCGTGAGCCCGGCGGTGGTCAGGGTCGCCGACTCGGCATGGCTGTAGCCCTTGGGCGCATGGGTGAACGAGGTGGCGCGGGCGGTCACCTGCTCGCGGGCGTAGCCGTCGATGCCATCGCCCGGCACGCTGGCGAAGCCTTCGACCTGGGCCTGGCCGTCGAGCCAGTCGGGGAAAAAGGTGCTGACCACCGCATCGCCGACCTGGAACTCGCTGACACCGGCGCCCACCGCGATGACCTCGCCGGCACCATCGGCCATGGGGATACGGCGCTCGCTCGGCCCCCACATGCCGCTGACCACGGCAAAGTCATGGTAATTGAGGGAACTGGCGTGCAGGCGCACGGTGATTTCGCCGGCCTTGGGCGCTGCGGCCTCGCAGTTGCCAACCTGGACCTTGTCGTAGCCGCCGCCGGGTTGGATGTAGATGGCTTTGCTGCTCATGAGAGGCGTCTCCATCGGGGGAAAGGTGCAGTGCAGCTTAGACAGGTCTCCAGCCTGGTGTGCGCCCATCGCCAATGGCGAACCGGCACGGTCCCTGTAGGAGCGGCTTTAGCCGCGAACACCGGCGCCAGGAAAAATCCAGCGTCACTGAGCTTCCCGCAGCAACGCCTGCAACGCCCGGCAATCCGGCGCATGCCAATCGACCAACTGCGGCCAGGGGTTGTCCGGCAGGTTCACCAGCACGGTGCGGGTGCCAGCGGCGCGGCCGCAATCGAGGTCGAAGCGGTAGTCGCCGACCATCACCATCTCGCCAGGCGCCACGCCCCAGGCCCGGGCGATCTGCAGCAGCCCATCCGGGCTGGGCTTGGGCGCGGCCTCGTCACGCCCAAGAATCTGCTCGACCGGGAAGCAGTCGGCCAGGCCGATGGCTTGCAGGGTCACATGGGCCAACTCGCGGGCGTTACGGGTGAGGATCGCCAGCCGGCAATCGCGCGCGGCCAACTCACGCACCAGCTCCACCGCCCCGACCGCGGCCTGCGAGGCCAGCGCCAGGTCGCGCTCGTGCTCCAACAGCCAAGCGTGCTTGGCCGCCGCTTCATCTGCCGGCAACGCGGCCAGATGGGTGAGGATATCGTGCGTGGCCGGGATGCCCAGCGCCTCGCGAATGGCCGCGAAATCATGCACGGCCACGGTCAGGGTGCCGTCCATGTCGAACACCCAGTGGCGGATCTCGCCCAGGCTCATGCCCAGTCCTGGCGATGGCGGATCAAGCCTTCCTGGGTCGACGAGGCCACCAACTGGCCGGCGCGGTTGAAGATGCTGCCACGGCAGAAGCCACGGGCATTGCCTGCCCAGGGGCTGTCGGTGGCGTACAGCAACCATTCGTCGGCGCGCAGGTCGCGGTGGAACCACAGCGAGTGGTCGAGGCTGGCGATCTGCATGTCCTTCTGCCACACCGAGCGACCATGGGGCAGCAGCGAGGTGGTCAGCAAGCCGAAGTCCGAGGCGTAGGCCAGCAGGTACTTGTGCAGCGCGGGGATGTCCGGAAGCGTGCCGTCGGCACGGAACCAGGCGTACTTGACCGGGTCGCCCGGCTTGGGGTCGAACGGGTCGCGCTCGGTCACCGGGCGGATCTCGATGGGCTTGGCGCACAGCACTTTCTCGCGGATGCGTTCGGGCAGCTTGTCGGCCAGCTTGTGGGCCAGCTCGACCTCGCTGGGCAGGTTCTCCGGGCCGACCACGTCGGGCATTTGCGCCTGGTGCTCGAAACCCTCCTCGTCGTACTGGAACGACGCGCTGCAGGTGAAGATCGGCTGGCCCTTCTGGATCGCCGTCACCCGCCGGGTGCTGAAACTGCCGCCATCGCGCACGCGGTCCACCGAGTAGACCACCGGCATGCTGGCATCGCCTGGGCGCAGGAAATAGCCATGCAGCGAATGTACATGGCGCGCGTCCTCGACCGTCTGGCTGGCCGCCGACAACGACTGGCCGAGCACCTGGCCACCGTACAGCTGGCGAAAGCCCAGGTCCTGGCTGCGTCCGCGGAACAGGTTCTCCTCGATGGACTCGAGGCTCAGCAAATCGACCAGATCGTCGAGTACATGGCTCATGGGCATCTCCTGGCAAGGCGTCACGGTGCTGTTATGTCGGCAAATGATACAAGGTTTGTCATACAACCCGTCGATTGGATGGCCCTGCCCTCAACCGCGCTGGTTCTCTTGCCAGCGGGCGCGGTCAATGCGGTACAGCACATGCGGGCGCAACGGGTCCCCCACTGGCAGGCGTGGGTGTTCGAAGCTGCCGGCCGGGTCCTGGCGCATGCCGATGGCTTGCATGACTTTCTGCGAGGGCACGTTGCTGGCGGTGGTGAAGGACACCACCTCGTCCAACTGCAACTGGGCGAAGGCGCAGCGCAGGCAGGCCCACGCCGCCTCGCTGGCAAAGCCCAGGCCCCAATGGCGACGGGCCAGGCGCCAGCCGATCTCCACCGCTGGGGCGAAGGCGGCGTCGAAGTTGACGTTGAGCAGCCCGGTCATGCCGATGAAGGCGCCGCTGTCCTTGCGCTCCAGGGCCCACAGGCCGAAGCCGTATTCGTTGAAGTGGCCGCGGATGCGGCCGATCAGCGCGGCGGCCTCTACCCGGCTCATCGGTGCCGGGAAGTAGCGCATCACCTGTGGGTCGGCGCACAGCGCGGCGAATTCGCGCAGGTCGTCGTCCTGCCATTGGCGCAACACCAGGCGCGGGCTTTCCAGTTCGAGGATGGGGGGCATCGCGGGGCTCCAGAATCGCAGTGCGCCAGTGTACAGCGTAGGCCGATCCGCGCGCCCGTACCCAGTGCGATGCTTTTTTCACATCGGCTTCACCGCCCTCCGACAGCCGGCTGCGCAGAATGCTGGCAGACACAGCGGCCACCGTCGACGCCGCACTGCCATCGGAGTGACGCATGCTGCCCAGCAACACCTTGCCCAACCCGGCCATCCTGGCCCGCCCCCGGCGCCGCTGTTCGCCCATGGCCCTCGGCGCCGCCTGCGGCCTGCTTCTGGCCCTGGTCGGCGGCGGGGCGTGGCTAGCGACGAGGACATCCATCGTGAACCTTGGCAATGAGCAACAATTGAGCGACAGCGGCCTGCTGCAAGACTGGAAGGACGGCGCGGTGATCGTGATGATCCGTCACGCCGAACGCTGCGATGCGGCTCCCGGGCCGTGCCTGGACGCGCATGGCGGGATCACCGTGGCCGGCAGCCAGGCGGCGCGGCGGGTTGGCCAGGGGCTGCAGGAACTGGGGCTCAACGGCGCCGACCTGCTCAGCAGCCCCAAGCTGCGCACCCGTCAGACCGCGCATTTCATTCTCGGCCAGGCGGTGGCCAGCGAAGACTGGCTGGGTACCTGCGGCCCGCAGTTCCCCGCCGAAGCCATGGCCCGCAAGCGGCCTGGGCACAATTTGCTGCTGGTGACCCACAACGGCTGCATCGACCATTTCGCCCGCGTGCAGCATGTTCCTGGTGGCGAGCGTGCCAGCGGCTATGCCAGCGCGCTGTTCGTCTCGGTGGATGGTAGCGGCAAGGCGCGCATCCTCGGGCGCCTGAACGAACCAGACTGGCAACGGGTGCTGGCCTCCAGCGGCCGCTGAGCCCACACCCCCTGTAGGAGCCAGCTTGCTGGCGAACCCGTCGACGCGTCGGGTGGCACCGGCTATGCCACTGTTCGCCGGCAAGCCGACGCCTGCGACGCTCGATTGCATTGGCATCGGCGCCAGCAATACTGGCAAGATCGGCACTCGCCCCCACCGCGCCGACACCATGCCCCTGCCGCTGATCTACCACGACGACTACAGCCCTGAATTCCCCCCTGACCATCGCTTCCCGATGGACAAGTTCCGCCTGCTGCGCGATCACCTGGTGGATAGTGGCCTGACCAGCGACGAGGCCCTGCTGCGTCCTGAAATCTGCCCCAATGACATCCTCGCCCTGGCCCATGACCGCGACTACATCGAGCGCTACATGAATGGCGAGCTGTCCCGCGAGGACCAGCGCCGCCTGGGCCTGCCCTGGAGCGAAGCCCTGGCCCGACGCACCGTGCGCGCGGTCGGCGGCTCGCTGCTGGCCGCCGAGCAGGCGTTGCAGCACGGCATCGCCTGCCACCTGGCCGGCGGCACCCACCATGCCCATTACGATCACCCCGCCGGTTTTTGCATCTTCAACGACCTGGCGGTGATCAGCCAGTACCTGCTGCAGGCCGGGCGGGTGCAGCGGGTGCTGATCTTCGACTGCGACGTGCACCAGGGCGACGGCACCGCGCGCATCCTCCATGACACCCCCGAGGCGATCACCGTGTCGCTGCACTGCGAGCAAAACTTCCCGGCGCGCAAGGCCCAGAGCGACTGGGACATCCCCCTGCCGCGCGGCATGAACGACCAGGCCTACCTCAAGGTGGTGGAAGACGCGCTGAACTACCTGCTGCCGCTGTACCAGCCCGACCTGGTGCTGTACGACGCCGGGGTCGACGTGCACCAGGACGACGCCCTGGGTTACCTGCAGCTGACCGACGCGGGCCTGGCCGCCCGCGACGAGCACGTGCTGCGCCAGTGCCTGGGCCGCGACATCCCGGTGGTGGGGGTGATCGGCGGTGGCTACAGCAAGGACCGCCTCGCCCTGGCCCGGCGCCACGGCATCCTCCATCACAGCGCCGCGCGGGTCATCGGTTGTTCACAATGACTGTGGAACCGCCTGTGGATAACCTGCGGGAAAGCCGCGCCAGCCCTTTAACTGCGTGAGCTGCAAAGGGTTGCTCATTTTTTGAGCAGTACCTGGGCAGGGCGCGCTGGGGTAGAATGCGCGCTCTTTTCCACAGCCTGTCGCCCACCATGAACGATCCCCGCCCCAGTTCCCGTCCCCTTGTCGCCGTGATCGGTGGCGGCCCTGCCGGCCTGATGGCCGCCGAGGCCCTGGCCCGACGCGGGGTGGCGGTCGAGGTGTTCGACGCCATGCCCTCGGTGGGTCGCAAGTTCCTGCTGGCCGGGGTCGGCGGCATGAACATCACCCATTCCGAGCCCTACCCCGCCTTCGTCGGCCGCTACGCCGAACGCCAGGGCGACATCGACGCGCTGCTGCGCGGCTTCGACGCCGAGGCCCTGCGCCAGTGGATTCACGGCCTGGGCATCGAAACCTTCGTCGGTACCTCGGGCCGGGTGTTCCCCCGCGACATGAAGGCCGCGCCGCTGCTGCGCGCCTGGCTCAAGCGCCTGCGCGAGGCCGGGGTGGTTATCCACACCCGTCACCGCTGGTTGGGCTGGAACGCCGATGGCACCTTGCGGATCGCTTATCCACAGGGTGAGTTGCAACTGCGCGCCGACGCCGTGGTGTTGGCCATGGGCGGTGGCAGCTGGGCGCGCCTGGGTTCGGACGGCGCCTGGGTGGCGCTGCTGGCCGAGCGCGGTGTGGATATCTCGCCGTTGCAGGCGAGCAACTGCGGCTTCGAGGTGGCGGGCTGGAGCGACCTGCTCAAGAGTAAGTTCGCCGGCGCGCCGCTGAAGAACATTGCCCTGGCCATGCCAGGCGTCGCGCCGCGCAAGGGTGAATTCATCCTCACCGCCCAGGGCGTGGAAGGCAGCCTGGTGTATGCATGGTCCGCGCCCCTGCGCGAGGCGATCAATCGTGACGGACAGGCCACCCTGCTACTCGACCTGCTACCGGACCGGCCTGTGGACAAGATCGCCCAGGCCCTGGCCAAGCCCCGGGGTTCGCGATCGATGGCCAAGCACCTGCACGGTCAGCTGGGTATCGACGGGGTGAAGGCTGCGCTGTTGCGCGAACTCACCGACCCCGCGACCTTTGCCGAGCCGCAGCGGCTGGCGGCGGCGCTCAAGGCATTGCCGATCACCCTGGTGCGCGCGCGGCCGCTGGACGAAGCGATCAGCAGCGCCGGGGGCGTGCGTTTCGAAGAGTTGGACCCGGGCTTGATGCTGACGGGCTTGCCCGGGGTGTTCTGCGCCGGCGAGATGCTGGACTGGGAGGCGCCAACCGGCGGGTACCTGCTGACGGCGTGTTTCGCCAGTGGTTTGCGCGCGGGAAATGCCGCGGCGGATTGGCTGATGCGCCCGGCGTAAGTCCCTGTTCGCCAGCAAGGCTGGCTCCTACGCAGTCACCTGCAGGAGCCGGCCTTGCCGGCGAAGCGCTTCAGGGCTTGCGCTTGCCCGGCTTCGCGCCGAAGCTCGGGACCTTGCGCACGGCCTTCACCGGCGGCTGCGCGGCGCCAGCCTCGGCGCTGTCCATCCAACGCCCCAGGCCGCGCTTGGCGCTGTTCTCCTTGGGCTTTTTCGGCTTCTTCGGTTTCTTCACCACCTGGCCGCTGGCGTCGATCTGCGGCACCCGGTGGTCGGGGATGAAGTCCGGCTCTTCATGGCGTGGCAACTGCTGGCGAATCAGCGTCTCGATCGAGGCCAGCAGGTTCACCTCATCGGCGCACACCAGCGAGATCGCCTCGCCCTTGTTGCCGGCACGGCCAGTGCGGCCGATACGGTGCACATAGTCCTCGGCGACAATCGGCAGGTCGAGGTTGACCACCAGAGGCAGGTCGTCGATGTCCAGGCCGCGGGCAGCGACATCGGTGGCCACCAGTACCTGGACTTCACGGGCCTTGAAGCTGTCCAGCGCACGCTGGCGGGTCGCTTGCGGGCGATCGCCGTGGATGCCGTCGGCATTCACGCCCTCGGCCAGCAGGCGCTCGACCAGTTGGTCCACGCCATTGCGGGTCTTGGCGAACACCAGCACCTGCTTCCAGCGCTGCTTGCGCAGCAGGTGGCAGAACAGGTCGGCCTTGCGTTTTTTATCCACAGGCACCAGCCACTGCTTGACCGTGCTGGCGGTGGTGTTGCGCGGGCTGACCTCGATGCTCAGCGGGTCGTTCAGGGCCAGGCCGGCGAGCAGGCGGATCTGCTCGGAGAAGGTGGCGGAAAACAGCAGCGTCTGGCGCTTGCGCGGCAGCGCGGCGTACACCGCCTGCAACTCTTCGGCGAAGCCCAGGTCGAGCATGCGGTCGGCTTCGTCGAGCACCAGGGTCTGCACCTGGCCGAACTTGATGGCGTTCTGCCGGAACAGGTCGAGCAACCGCCCTGGGGTGGCCACCAGCAGGTCGACACCACGGCGCAGGCGCATCATCTGCGGGTTGATGCTGACCCCGCCGTACACCGCATAGGTGGACAGCGGCAGGTTCTCGGCATACTCGCGCACATTGGCGTGCACCTGTTCGGCCAGCTCGCGGGTCGGCACCAGCACCAGCGCGCGGATCGAATTGCTGGCCACCTTCTCCCCTTCCAGGGCCAGGCGCTGCAACACCGGCAGGGCGAAGCCGGCGGTCTTGCCGGTACCGGTCTGGGCCGCGGCCATCAGGTCGCGGCCGGCGAGCACGGCGGGAATGGCCTTGGCCTGGACCGGGGTGGGGGTGGTGTAGTCCAGCGTCTGCAGGGTGCGCAGCAGCGGTTCGATCAGGCCGAGTTGGGCGAAGTTCATGGCAATACCGTCAGGGGTTCAGCGAAGGCGGCAAGTTTACCGCAACGTCCCTGCCTACTTGCACATTTCGCCTTTCAACGCTGCCGGCGGCTGCGGCGCCTTGCGCCATTGCGGCAGGCCGATCAGCACCACCGCGCCGATGATCACCGCCATGGCCACGCACTCTTCGGCGCCGATCTGCTCGCCGGCGAACAGAATCCCCAGCAGCACCGCCACCGCCGGGTTGACGTAGGCGTAGCTGGTGGCCGCCGCCGGGCGTACGTGCTTGAGCAGGTACATGTACGAGCTGAACGCCAGGATCGAGCCGAACAACACCAGGTAGGCCAGCGCGCCCCAACCGGCGGCGGTGGGCATCTGGGTCAGGCGCTCGCCGCTCACCGCGCTGCCGATCAGCAATGTGGCGCCACCCACCAGCATTTCTGCGGCGCTGGCCATGGCGCCCTGGGGCAGTGGCAGGCTCTTGCTCCACACCGAACCAAAGGCCCAGGCCGCCGCGGCGAACAGGATCAGCGCCGCGCCCATGGGGCTGGCCTGCAGGTTGGAGCCCATGTTGAGCATGCCGATGCCGACCAGGCCGAGGACGATCCCCGCCCACTCCAGGCGTGAGTTGCGATGGCCGAAGAACAGCCCGAACACCAGGGTGAACAGCGGCACGGTGGCCACCGCCAGGGCGGCCACGCCCGAGGCCACCCCGGCGTGCTCGGCCAGGGTCACGCCACCGTTGCCGCAACTGAGCAGCAAGAAGCCAATGGCCCCGGCCGCACGCCATTGCGGCCAGGTCGGTGCCGGCGCCCCGCGCCAGCGCAAAAAGCCATAGAGCAGGCTGCCGGCAATGACGAAACGCACCCCGGCCATCAGCATCGGCGGCCAGGACTCCACGCCGATGCGAATGAACAGGTAGGTCGAGCCCCAGACCAGGTACAGGGCTAGGAAGGCACCGATGAGCAACAGCGGGAAGCGACGAGAGGCTGGCATGACGAAGGGCTCGAAATCCGTTTACGGGTGACTTAGTTTAGAAAGGGTCGCCGCCAAACTTAAGTTACAAAACAGCTTTAAAACACCGAAACACTTTGTAATGGATGGTTGTGCGCACGCTTTCCCATCGATTGCAAAGTCACCAGGAATCGCCATGGACAAATACGACCGCATGCTCCTCGCCGCCCTGTTGGAAAACGGCCGGGCCACCTACGCGCAGCTGGCGCGCCAGGTCAACCTGTCTGCCCCGGCGGTGGCCGAGCGGGTGGCCAAGCTTGAGGCCAGCGGGGTGATCAGCGGCTACACGGCCAAGGTCGACCTGGAGAAGATCGGCCTGCCGATCCAGTGCGTGATCGAACTGCGCCTGACCAGCCATGGCAACCAGCAGGCCTACGAGGCATTGGAGAAGATCCCCGAGCTCACCGAGTGCCACCGGGTCACCGGCGACCCCTGTGTGATCATGCAGGCGGCGGTGGCGTCGATGGGCGAGCTGGAAGCCTTGATCAACCGCGTGTCGCAACTGGGCTTCAGCAAGACCTCGATCATCCTGTCGAGCGCGGTGCAGCGGCGGGTGCCGCTAGGGCATCTGGACAGCAAATCGAGCCGATAGGCGGTGCCGTCGATGGTGATATCGCGGTGCCTGGTTCGCCAGCAAGCTGGCTCCTACAGGACCGAGCCGACCGGCAAACCCGTAGGAGCCGGCTTGCCGGCGAACACCGGCATCGCCGGTGCCAACCTCCGCGGTGCCTGGTTCGCCAGCAAGCTGGCTCCTACAGGACCGAGCCGACCGGCAAACCCGT